>NZ_JBFAMU010000726.1:0-1956 GCF_040656655.1 Micromonospora sp. NPDC049799 | reverse complement strand
GCCGGGTCGCCGACCACGTCGAGCTGCCCTCGGCCGCGACCTGCTGCGGCGCCGCCGGGACGTACGCGCTGCTGCGGCCGGCCGACTCCCGGACGATCCTCGACGCGAAGCTCGACGAGATCGAGGCGGCCGGTGTCGACTACGTCGTCGCGGTCAACCCCGGCTGCCTGCGACAGCTCCAGACCGGCCTGTGTCGGCGGCGCTCCGCCGTCCGGGCCGTGCACCTGGCCGAACTCCTCGCCCGGGTGACACCACCACCGTCGCGATAGGAGGCCCCGATGCGTGTCCGGGCCGCCCCGGGCCTGCCCCAGCCGCGGCCCACGGCGGCGGTGCTCCGCCGTCCGGGCCGTCCGCCTGGCCGAAACTCCTGATCACCACCGCGCGTCACCGGGACCGGTCGGCAGGCCGGTCCCGGTGAGCATGAGCAGTCGCCGTACGCAGGGCGCCGGCTCGTCCAGGTGGAGACTGCCGCCGGCCGCCTCGACCGCCGCGTGGGCCCGCAGCAGGGCGGTGATGCCCGACGCGCTGAAGAACGTCACGCCGGACAGGTCGAGCCGGATCGGACCGCCGTGCCCGTCGCAGGACCGTTGCACCGCCTCGACCAGGAGGTGGGCGCTGCTCAGGTCGATCTCACCGGTGACGCGGACGACGGTGCCCGCCCGGTCGGCGGCGCAGCGGACGGCGGCGATCGGCCCCGGACCGTCCGCGTGGTGGTCGGGCGTGTCCGGCGGGTCGGTCACCAGTGGCGGCAGGTGGGGGATCGACATGGCTCTTCCCGGTGTGGGGAGGTGGGGAAGTGGCGTGGCCGTGCCACACCCGGGCGCATGTCTTGACCCGGTTCGCACCTTACCCGCGCCGGCCCGGCCGTGCACCTCCCACGACGGCGCGGCGGAGGTCCCCCGCCCCGGGACGCGTGCGCGCCCGGCGGACGCGGGGAGGGCGGGGCCGGTAGGTTGGGTGGTTGCAGCCGGTCTCCGGACGGGGGCGCCGGTCCCGGCCCCGGCGCGCGG
The DNA here is from genome assembly GCF_040656655.1 of Micromonospora sp. NPDC049799. Lineage (NCBI taxonomy): Bacteria > Bacillati > Actinomycetota > Actinomycetes > Micromonosporales > Micromonosporaceae > Micromonospora > Micromonospora sp. NPDC049799. The sequence continues at coordinate 946 of NZ_JBFAMU010000726.1, read as the reverse complement.
GTCAGACGTGGTCCAGCACCGCGCGCAGCGACCGGGGGGCCAGGTCCGGGTCGAGCGCGGTGACGAGCAGCCGGGCGTACGCGGCCTTGCGGCCGGACCGGGTGCCGAGGAACCGGCGCAACTGTGCCTCGACCGCCCGCCCCTGCTGCGCCGGCTGCCGCTGGAACAGCGCGAAGGAGGCGAGGTCGCCGGCCTCGGTGACCACCCGCCGGACGCCGTCGACGCCGTTGGCGCGGATCAGTTCGTCCTCCAGGTCGGCGACACAGGCGTGGAAGCCCAGCGCGGCCAGCTCCGACCGGGTCAGGCCACGGCCCAGCCCCGCCCGCTCCAGACCACGCCGGAAGAAGCCCTCCTCGGCGTCGTCGTACAGACCGGCCACCCGCAGGCCCCGGCCGTTCGGCCCGAGCAGGTCGAGGAAGTGGCCGATGTTGGTGGCGCCGCCCATCGCCACCACCCGTACGCCCTCGCCGGCCAGGTCACGGCCGACACCCGTGGCGAGGGTCTCCACGGCGACCCGGTCGCTCGTCCCCTCGACGAGCACCACCGCCCGCGTTCCGGCGGGGACGGGTTCCACGTGCACGGCGACCTCCCCACTCGACCGCCATGATGGGCCGCGGCGCCCGGCGGCGCACCCGCATTCTTTCCACGGCTCGCGGTGACCCGGGGAATTGTCGTACCCGGGGGACACCATCCATCCATGGCTGTCCCCGCCCTCACCCCGCACGCCGACCAGCCCCGCTCGGTGCCCCTGCGCGAGGCGCGCACCCGGCTCACCCAGCTCGTGGCGCTGGCCGAGCTGACCGACACGGTCACCGTCGTCACCCGCGACGGCGACCCCCGGCCGGTCGCGGCGATCGTCCCGGCCGCCGCCGCGCGCACCACGGCTCAGGCCCGCGCCGACGCCGACCGTCTCGCGACGGTCACCGCCGGTTGGGCCCGCCGCCTG
>NZ_JBFAMU010000725.1:0-1956 GCF_040656655.1 Micromonospora sp. NPDC049799 | reverse complement strand
GGCCCCGTTGATCGCGCCGTCCTCGCCGACGTCGCCCAGCCGGCCGTCGGCGTGCTGCCGGGTGACCGCCGCGTGGGCCAGCAGCACCACCAGCTCGTCGTGGCCGAGGTCGAGCAGCGCCTGCGCGGCCATCCCCTGCTCCCAGGACTGCCGCTGCATGGCGAGCAGCGCCGCCAGCACCCGGGTGGTCGCGTCCTTGGTGTCCATCGCCGCTTCCTCAGCCCACCGGTTCACCCACCGGCCGATCCACGACGCCCGGATCGTCGGGCGCCGGTCCCCGGCCCACCCGGTCCAGGACCCGGTCGACACCGACGAACACCAGGCCGAGCACCCAGAAGGCGACCGCGAAGAGCACCGCGCTGATCCCGACGCCGTCGTAACCCAGCTCGCCCGCGTCGATGAAGGGGTACGGATAGCGGTCCACCACCAGTCCCCGGACCAGCGCGAACCCCAGGTAGCTGAGGGGGAAGGCCAGCCACCACGCCGCGTACCTCGGGCGGAGGCGGCCCCGCCGGTCGAACAGCGCCCAGTCCGCCACCGCGAGCAGCGGCACCACCGTGTGCAGGAACTGGTTGCCCAGCGCCTCACCGAGCGCGCGGTCCGGTTGCGGCATCGCGAACGGGCTGGCGGGGTTGGCCAGCACCAGGTGGTAGACCACGCCGGTGATGGTGATGTAGAGGGTCACCGCGCCCTTGAGCGCCGACGGCGGCTCCGGGCGGTCCCGCCAGGCCAGCCAACAGGCGTACCCGGCGAAGAGGCCCACGGCGACGTTGCTCTGGATGGTGAAGTAGGGCAGCAGGCCGGTGACCGTGGCCGGCCCGAGCGCGGTGAGGACGATCCCGGCCACCACGCTGATGACGACCGCCAGGCGGAACACGACCGCCGCACGTCGACGCCGCAGACTCATCGGGGCAAGCTACCAGCAGTCCGCCGCCGGGGTCACCGGCCCCGGATCGCAGCCCTGCTCACCAGCCCAGCGTGCCGGGCGCGCCCTTGAACGGGCCGGTGACGTCGCTGGTGATCCAGCCACCGTAGAAGTCGCCGGGTTGGACCTCGACCCGCTCCCCGTCGACCCGGCACTCGTCCACCCAGCCCGGGTAGAAGGCCAGGGCACCGGCGAGTGCCGCGTACGGCTCGGTCGGCCGCTCGTACGACCAGGCGGCCTCGCGCACCCGGACGTCGCCGACCACCAGGTCCCAGTAGGTGGCCTCGCCCTTCCACTCGCAGAACGTCCGTCGGGACGTCGGCTCCAGCGTCGCCCCGGTGACCTCGTCACGCGGCACGTAGTAGACCGGCGGGTGGGAGGTCTCCAGGACCCGCCAGCAGCGGTCGCTGGCGACCATCGTCACTCCGGCGTGCCGCACGTCGATGCGCCGGCCCGTGCGCTCCAGCCGCGGCGGTCGGGGATAGTCCCAGACGGATTCCACGCTCCCACGCTACCGGCGGGCGCGGCGGAGACCCCGCTCAGCCGCCGGTCGAGCCGGTCGGTCTGCTCGGCGTCCGCGGGGCGGTGGCAGGTGTGGCCCGGTCGGTGCCCGGCGCGGTCGGGTCGGTGCCACCCGCGGTCGGACGGCCGGTCGTCGGCGACGACGGCTTCCTGGTCGGCGTTGCGGGCTGTCCCGTCTCCGGGGTGGTCGGGCGGACCGTGGGCTGGTTGCCCGGGGGTGACGTGGGTGTTCCGCGTGGCGTGCCCGGCGAGGCGGGCAGCACCCGGTCGCAGTAGCCAGCCACCCGGTCGCGCCCGCCGGCGGCGTTGACCAGGTCTCCGAAGACCGGGTTGTCCAGCGTCCGGCCGGGGTTCTCCCCGGCGTCCGCGCGGTACGCCGTGCAGAGTCCCACCACGGAGGCGGGCGGCTCCGGAGTCCCGTTCGTGCCGGGCGACATGGCGGGCCCCTGGCCCGGACCGCCGGGCGCGGCGGTGGCGTCCGGGGCGGCGGAGGACGGTGTCACGGTCGG
>NZ_JBFAMU010000724.1:0-1959 GCF_040656655.1 Micromonospora sp. NPDC049799 | reverse complement strand
GCGCCCGTGCCCGTGCCCCGTCCCGGGTGAGCCCACCCGCCCAGAGCAGCCGCGCCAGCACCGGCCACCCCAACCGGGCCGCCACCTCACCGCCGGGGTCGCGTAGCTGCGCCGCGTACAGGTCCTCCACCGGCGTTCCGGAACACACCTGGGCGCCCACCACCGACCCCGCCGACGTGCCCACCACCACGTCGGCGCCCAGCAGATCCACACCCCGCTCCGCCAGCCCGGCCAGCAGCCCCAGCTCCCAGGCCACCCCGGTCACCCCGCCCCCACCGAGTACCAACGCCCGTGCCATGGACCACTCCCATCTCCCGCCCGACGTGCCGGCCACGGTAACGTCGCGGCCAGCGCGGGGGACAGGGGGAAGGCATTGGCACAGGTCACCGTCGTCACCGGCGGCAGTCGCGGCATCGGCGCGGCCACCGCCCGCCGCCTCGCGCGCGCCGGTCACCACGTCGCGATCGGCTACCGCCGCGACCACGACGCCGCCGAGTCCGTCCTGGCCGAGCTGCGCACCACCGGCGTACGCGCCGTCGCCGTCGCCACCGACACCCGCGATCCCGAGCAGGTCGTGCGCCTCTTCGACGCCGCCGCCGCCCTCGGGCAGATCACCGGTCTGGTCAACAACGCCGGCGTCACCAGCCCCATCGGCGCCTTCGTCGACCTCGACCCCGCCGACCTGCGCCACGTCGTCGACGTCAACCTCGTCGGCTACGTCCTCTGCGCCCAACAGGCCGCCCGCCGCATGACCACCGGCGCGGCCATCGTCAACGTCTCCTCCGCCGCGGCCACCCTCGGCAGCCCGGGGGAGTACATCCACTACGCCGCCGTCAAGGCCGCCACCGACACCCTCACCACCGGCCTCGCCAAGGAACTCGCGCCCCGCGGCATCCGCGTCAACGCCGTCGCCCCCGGCATCATCCGGACCGACATCCACGCCCTGTCCGGGCAACCCGACCGCCCCGACCGCTCCGCCGGCCGCATCCCGCTGGGCCGCGCCGGCGAACCCGACGAGGTCGCCGGCGCCATCGCCTGGCTGCTCGGTCCCGACGCGAGCTATACCACCGGAGCCGTCCTGCGCATCGCCGGAGGTCTGTAGACATGGGAGTCTTCGGCGAGGTCGCCGACCTGTACGACGACGTCCGTCCCGGCTACCCCGCCGACCTCGCCGGCGCCGTCCGGGACTACCACGGGGGCACACCGGCCGGCGTCGTGGAGATCGGCGCCGGCACCGGCAAGGGCACCGAGCTGCTGCTGCGCCTCGGTGCCCCGGTCACCTGCCTGGAGCCCGACCCCCGGATGGCCGCCGTGCTCACCGCCCGTCACCCCGGTGTCCGCGTCCTCGGCGTCGCCTTCGAGCAGTGGCGGCCACCGGACGGTGGCGTGCCCCTGCTCGCGGCCGCCCTCTCCTGGCACTGGCTCGACCCCGCCATCCGCAACCGGCACGCCCACGACGCGCTCACCCCCGGCGGCACCCTCGCCGTCCTCGGCCACACCTACGACTACGCCGACCCCGAGCACGGCCGGGCCCTCGACGCCGTCTTCCGCACCGCCGACCCCACCGCACCCCGCCGCGGGCCCGACTGGCTCCACGACGACATCGCCGGCAGCGGCCTGTTCACCGAGGTCACCACCACGACACGGCTCCGTGACGTCCCCTTCGCCACCGACCGCTACCTGGACCTGGTCCGCACCTTCGGCCCCTTCCGCCGCCGCGCACCCGACGAGCAGACCCGCGGCCTGACCGCGTTGCGCCGCACCGTCGACGGCTTCGGCGGCAGCGTGGTCGTCCGGCTGCACACCACCCTGGTCCTCGCGCGCCGCCCCGGCCGGCCAGGGGACGACACCGACCTCACCCGGACGTGAAGACCTCGTCCAGGCCGTCCTCACCCCACCGGTCCAGGTCCGGCGCACGCCGCAGCCCCGCCCGCACCGCCACCCGCGCCGACGCCACGT
>NZ_JBFAMU010000723.1:0-1969 GCF_040656655.1 Micromonospora sp. NPDC049799 | reverse complement strand
CGGTCGGGGCCGTCCTCGCCGACGTCGAGCGGGCCGGCCCGCCGGTCGTCGAGTTCGACGACGTGGTGCTGCACTACCCGGTGCGGCGGGGCGCGCTGCGCCGGGTCGTCGACCAGGTCCGCGCCGTGGACGGGGTCAGCCTGCGGCTGAAGCCGGGCCGGACACTGGCCCTGGTCGGCGAGTCCGGCTCCGGCAAGACCAGCCTCACCCGGACGCTGCTGCGCCTGGAACGTCCCACCGGGGGCACCATCCGCTACGACGGCATCGACGTGACGCGGCCGGACCGGGCGCAGCTGCGCCGGCTGCAGCGCGAGGTGCAGGTGGTCTTCCAGAACCCGTACGCCAGCCTGGACCCGCGCATGACCGTCGCGCGGATCCTCGCCGAACCGCTGGCGGTGCACCGCCTGGACGCGTCCCGTCCGGAACTGGTTCGCCTGCTGGAACAGGTCGGGCTGGACGCGGCGGCACTGGACCGGTACCCGGCCGCCTTCTCCGGCGGGCAGCGGCAGCGCATCGCCATCGCCCGGGCGCTCGGCCCGCGGCCCCGGCTCATCGTCTGCGACGAGGCGGTCAGCGCCCTGGACGTGTCGATCCAGGCGCAGGTCCTCAACCTGCTGGCCGACCTGCAGCGCGAGCACGACCTGGCGTACCTGTTCATCACGCACGACCTGGCGGTGGTCCGGTCGGTGGCGCACGACATCGCGGTGATGCGGCACGGCCGGATCGTCGAGCAGGGCCGCGCCGAGGACATCTACGACCGGCCCACCCACGAGTACACCCGACTGCTGCTGGCGGCGGCCCCCGGCCACCCCGCGCAGGCCCGCACCGGAAGGACCCCCACGTGGTCGCGATAACCCGGGTACGCCTCACCCCGGTCAACACCCCCCGCCACGGCAGCATCACCTGCGGGCACGTGCTGGTGGAACTGCTCACCGACGTCGACGGCCTGGTCGGCGTGGGGGAGATGTCGGACTTCCAGCACCTGCCCCGCTACCACGTGGACGTGCCCGACCTGGAGGGCAGCCTCACCGAACTGCTCGCCGGCCTGGCACCCGGCCAGATCACCGAGGTCGAGCAACGACTGGAGCGCAACTTCCCGCAGGCCGGCTACATCTACGACAAGAGCCGCACCATCAAGTGCGGCGTCGACATCGCCATGTGGGACCTCACCGCGAAGCACCTGGGCGTACGGGTGGTGGACCTGCTCGGCGGCGCGATGCGCGACGAGGTGCCGATCGCGTACCCGGTCTTCCGGCAGCAGCGCGAGTCCGACGTGGAGCGCAACCTCGCGATGGTCGACCGTCGGGTCGCCGAGGGCTTCGATCACTTCCGGGTGTACGTCGGGCGCCGCCTGGACCTGGACGAGCGGTTCCTGCGGGCGGTCCGGGACGCCCACGGCGACGCGATCACCATCAAGTCGTTGGACTTCTCCAACCTGCTCGACCCCCGGGCGGCGTGCCGCTTCGTCGACCGGGTCGCCGACGTCGGCTTCGACCTGGTGGAGTCACCCGCGCCGCACCACGACGTGCGGGGCCTGGTGTACGCGCGGGACCGGCTGCCGGTGCCGGTCAGCGAGCACGTCTACGGCTTCCGGTGGGCGCTGGACCTGGTGGCCGCCGACGCGGTGGACGTGTTCAACGTGAGCGTCATCGCCATCGGCGGCATCACCCCCGCCCGCCGGATCTTCGCCATCGCCGAGGCGGCCGGGAAGACCTGCCTGGTCGGCACCACCCAGGAGCTGTCGATCGGCACGGCCGCCGCGGCGCACGTGGCGATGGCGACGCCGTCGGTCACCTGGCCCAGCGACCCGGTCGGACCCCTGCTCTACACCCGGGACGTGGTCCGCGACCCGGTCCGCTACATGGGCGGCCGGCTGCGGGTGCCGACCGGCCCGGGACTGGGCATGACCCTCGACCCGGAGCGGGTCGCCGCCAGCGCCGGCCCGCTGACCTGGGCGCGTACCGACGCC
>NZ_JBFAMU010000722.1:0-1970 GCF_040656655.1 Micromonospora sp. NPDC049799 | reverse complement strand
CCCGTCCGCCCCGTCGACGAACCCGCCGGCGGCCAGCTCGTGCAGCAGCGTGCCGACCCGGCGCACGGGCCGGTCGGACAGGGCGGCGATCGTCGGGCGGTCCAGCGGCACCGGGCTCAGCGACATCAGCCGCCACAGCCGGCGAGCCTCCCCGCCCAACGCCCGGTACGCGGTGTCCCGCCCGGTCACCAGCAGCGTCGCGGGGGAGACGGCGATCTGCTGGTGTGGAGGCGTGTCGACGGCCCGGCGGAGCGCGTCGAGCACGTCGCCGTGCCGCCAGCCGTGCTGCGCCGTACGCCGACCCAGCTCGGCGACCGTCCGGGGCTGCCGTCCGCACAGCTCCACGATGGCGCGTACGGCGGGATCGGTCCGCGGGTCCGGCCGGTGCCGTCGGGCGACCGGCGCGGTGGCACCGGCGGCGGCGAAGAGCTGCACCGCGTCGTCGGTGTCCGGTTCCACCAGCCCGTACGCGGTCACCCCGTTCACGGCCGCGAGCGCCCCGGTGCCGGCCAGCAGCAGCCGGCAGTCCCGGGCCGTCGGCGGCAGCAGCGGCCGGACCTGGTCCGGATCGTCCACGTTGTCCAACACGAGCAGGACTTTCCGGCCGTCGATCTTCCCCAGGATCTCGTGGGCGGCTCCAACCAGGTCGTCGGTGCGCCCGGAGGCCGGTGGCCGGGTCCCGAGGATGCGGGCGAGGGCGGTCAGCACCTCCCGGGCCGACCGCGCCCGGCCGTCCCGCCGCAGGTCCAGGTAGTACTGCCCGTCCGGGAAGGCGTCCCGGCGCAGGTTGGCGACCTGGATCGCGCACGAGGAGGTGCCGACGGCCCGGCGGCCCACCACCGCCACGGCGTGTTTCGGCCCCAACGCGTCGACGACGGCCGCGACGTCCGCGGACCGCCCGGTGAACCCGGAGGGCCAGGGCAGGGTCGGCGCCTCCACCGTCGACGTCGCCGCCGGGTCGTCCCCCTCCGTGGGGCGTTGCCGCTGCCGCCGCCACTCGACGAGCATGCCGGCCGCGAGGCCGAGCACGATCACGGCGGCGCTCGCGGAGCCCAGCTGTGCCTTCGACAGGTCGGTGAGCAGGTTCCCGGTGACGTTACCGAGGACCGCGCTGGCCGTACCGCCCAGCACGCCACCGACGGCGAGCAGCAGGCTCAGCCGTCCCGGTCGGCGCGGGCGACGCGTCGGCGGCTGCGGCTCGGTCACCGGACACCCCCGGCGACCAGGCCGGCGACCAGGTGCCGACGGGCCAGGACCACCAGCACCACCGGCAGGACCGAGGCGATGACCGAGGCGGCGGCGAGTCCGCCGCTGTTGGCCACGAATCCCCGCGTCTGGCCGGCAAGGAAGAGCCCCAGCGGAGCCGCGCCCGGCCCGCTGAACAGCAGGCCCACCACGAGGTCGTTCCACACCTGGACGAACTCCAGCACCGCGACCGCGATCACCGCCGGGCGGTTGTGCCGCGCCAGCAGCCGCAGGGTTCCCCACCAGTGCCGCCCGCCGACCCGCGCGGCCCGTACCTGCTCGGCGGGCAGGTCGGCGAAGGCGTTGCGCAGCACCAGGACGGCGAACGGCACCCCCAACGCGATGTGCACCAGGGCCAGGCCCCGGGTGGTGCCCGACGACAGCACCACGCCCAGCACCTCGTTGACCGGACCGGCGATCACCTGCACCGGTACGACGCAGGCGGCCATGAGGAACAACCCGGTCGCCTGCGCCGCCGGACCGGTCAGCCACGCCAGCGGGTACGCGGCGAGCAGCGCCACCGCCAGGACCGCCGCCGTGACCACCACGGTCAGGACCGCCGTGACACCCAGGGTGCGCCACAGCTCGGTGCCGGTGACCAGCTCACGGTAGGAGGCCAGGCTGGGCGGGGCCGACCACCACCCCCGCGTCGCCGCGGCCACCGGGGCGTGCAGCGACGTGGCGACGAGCACCCCGAGCGGTATCAGCCAGGCGACGGCGGCGGC
>NZ_JBFAMU010000721.1:0-1978 GCF_040656655.1 Micromonospora sp. NPDC049799 | reverse complement strand
GTGGCCAGCCCGTACCGGGCGACCAGGGCGGCGACCCGGTCCTGGGTCGGGCCGATCCACTGCGCGCCCAGGTCCACCTGCGTCCCGTCGGGCAGCCAGCGGGTCAGCGCCCGCCCACCGACCCGGTCCCGGGCCTCCAGCACGCGGACACGGGCGCCGGCCCGCTTCAGGGCCAGCGCCGCGGCCAGCCCGGAGAACCCGGCGCCGACCACCACCACGTCGGTACGCACCCGGCCGACTACCCGGGTCGGGTGGAAAAAGTCCCGGCGCGGTGTCGATCCGGGCCGGCGCCGTTCGTGTGGAGGATGAGAGGCCGGCGTACGTGCCGGCCGCGACGCCAGGAGGAGCCATGCGGCAGTACCTGCTCAGCATCCACCACCCCGTCGGCGCGGGGCAGCCGGACCCGGAGTTCCTGGCCGGGGTGATGCGCGAGCTCGGCCAGATCCGGCGGGAACTGGAGGACGCCGGGTGCTGGGTCTTCGGTCAGGGCCTGCACGACCCGTCCACCGCCACCGTCCTGCGCCCGAAGGGCGACGAGGTGCTGGTCACCGACGGGCCGTTCGCCGAGGGCAAGGAGTACCTCGGCGGCATCACCATCCTCCGCGCCCCGGACCTCGACGCCGCCCTCGAGTGGGGCCGGCGGTACGCGGTGGCCACCACCCTGCCCATCGAGGTGCGCCCCTTCCAGGGTGGGGCCGAGGACTGAACGTGCCCGACGTGGAGGCGGTGTTCCGCGCGGAGTACGGCCGCGCGGTCGCCGTCCTGGTCCGCCTCCTCGGCGACATCGACCTCGCCGAGGAGGCCGTGCAGGAGGCGTTCGCGGTGGCGGTGGCCCGCTGGCCGGAGACCGGCGTGCCACCCGCCCCGGCCGGGTGGATCATCACCACCGCGCGGAACCGGGCCGTCGACCGGCTGCGCCGGGAGGCGTCCCGGGGGCGTCGGCACGCCGAGGCGTCCCTGCTGCACGCCCCCGACGAACCGGCCGAGGAGGGCCCCGTGCGCGACGACCGGCTCCGCCTGATCTTCACCTGCTGTCACCCGGCACTGGGTCCCGCCGCCCGGGTCGCGCTCACCCTGCGCCTGCTCGGTGGCCTCGGTACCGCCGAGATCGCCCGCGCCTTCCTGGTGCCCGAGGCGACCATGGCGCAGCGGATCGTCCGGGCCAAGGCGAAGATCCGCGACGCCGGCATCCCGTACCGGGTGCCGCGCGAGGCCGACCTGCCCGACCGGCTGCACGGCGTGCTCGCCGTCGTCTACCTGATCTTCACCGAGGGGCACACCGCGACCTCGGGGTCCCGGCTGGTCCGCGAGGACCTGTGCGCCGAGGCGGTCCGGCTGGGCCGGCTGCTCGTGGAGCTGATGCCGGACGAGCCGGAAGCCTCGGGTCTGCTCGCGTTGATGCTGCTCACCGAGTCCCGCCGTCCCGCGCGCACCACCGCCGACGGGCGGCTGGTGTCATTGGGCGAGCAGGACCGCAGCCGCTGGGACGCCGGCCTCGTCGCCGAGGGCCAGGCCCTCGTGCGCCGCTGCCTGCGCCGCGACCGGCCCGGCCCGTACCAGATCCAGGCCGCCATCGCCGCCGTGCACAGCGCCGCGCCGCGCGCCGCCGACACCGACTGGGGTCAGATCCTGACGCTGTACGACCAGCTCACCGCCGTCAATCCCGGGCCGGTGGTGGCGCTGCACCGGGCCGTGGCACTGGCCGAGGTCGCCGGTCCGGCGGCGGCGCTGACCGTGGTGGACGGTCTGGCGCTGGACTCCTACCACGTGTTCCACGCCGTCCGTGCCGACCTGCTCCGGCGGCTGGGCCGCGTCGAGGAGGCACTGTCGGCGTACCGGGCGGCCGCCGACCGCACCGACAACGCCGCCGAACGCGAGCACCTAGCGTGAGCTGGTTGGCCGCCTCCGGCCGGGCGCGCGGGATGAGGTTGGGGACCGCGGCCTCCTTGGCCGGGATCCACAGCAGGGTGAGCGACTC
>NZ_JBFAMU010000720.1:0-1989 GCF_040656655.1 Micromonospora sp. NPDC049799 | reverse complement strand
GGCGCCTCGGTGGCGCTGCCCGGCCGGGCCGAGATCGATGAGATCTACGCGCGGGCCTGACGGCGGGCGACGGGGGGTCACGCCGGCCGGTCGGCCCGCGCGCGGAAGGCCCGGCGGTACGCCGACGGCGAGGTCCGCATCGCCCGGCCGAAGTGGTGCCGGTAGGTGACCGGGCTGTCGAAGCCCACCGCTGCGGCCACCTCCTCCACCGGCGCGTCGGTCTCCTCCAGCAGCGCCAGGCTGGCCCGGACCCGCTGGTCGACCAGCCAGCGGATCGGGCTGGTGCCGGTGGCCCGGGCGAAGTGCCGCAGGTACGTCCGGGGTGACATGTGCGCCTGCCGCGCCAGCCGCGCCACGGTGAGCGGTTCGGTCAGGTGCGCCAGCGCCCAGTCGATGCTGCCGGCGATCCGGTCGTCGTCGGGGTCGACGGCGACCGGCGCCTCGACGAACTGCGCCTGACCGCCGTCCCGGTGCGGGGGGATCACCAGCCGCCGGGCGACGGCGTTGGCGATCGCGGCGCCGTGGTCCCGGCGTACCACGTGCACACAGAGGTCCAGGCCGGCGGCGCTGCCGGCGCTGGTGAGGATGTCGCCGTCGTCGAGGTAGAGCACGTCCGGGTCGACCCGGACGCGGGGGTGGCGGCGGGCGAGCAGGGGCGCGTACCGCCAGTGGGTGGTGGCCCGTCGACCGTCGAGCAGCCCGGCGCCGGCCAGCGCGAACGCGCCGGAGCAGATGGACATCACGCGGGCGCCGTCCCGGTGCGCCCGGCGCAGCGCGGCGACCAGCGCGGGGGAGGGGGCGACGGTCACGTCCGGCACCCCGGGAACGATCACGGTCGCGGCGGCGGCGAGGTCGTCCAGCCCGTACGGGGTGTGCAGGGCGGCACCGCCGACCAGCGGCACCGGCCCGGGACGTTCGGCGCACACGGTCAGCGTGTACCAGGGCACGTCGAACTCCGGCCGGGGCAGCCCGAACACCTCGGTGACGATCCCGGTCTCGAAGACCGACATCCCGGGATACGCCAGCACGGCGACGCTCCGGTCGCCCTCCACCCGTCCCGCCATGGCGGAATGTTAGCGGTGGACGGCGTTCCGGCCACTCGTCCGGACTGCCGGACCGGCCGCAGGATCAGGCCATGACACAGACGTTCGCCGTGCCCGCCGCGCCCCCGGCCACCGCCGCCGCCCACTTCCTCGCCCGCCTCGCCGTCGAGACCGACGTCAGCGACGTGCACGCCGACCTCACCGCCCGGACGCCCGGCCTGGTGGTCGTCGACTCGCGGGGTGACGTCGCCTGGCGGCAGGGGCACCTGTCCGGCGCGCTGCACCTGCCGACCGCCGCGATCGCCGCCCGGGCCGCCGACCTCGTGCCGGCCGGGTCCCGGGTGGTCACCTACTGCTGGGGCCCCGGCTGCAACGGCGCGACGCGCGCGGCGCTGGAGTTCGCCCGGCTCGGCTACGCGGTCAAGGAGATGCTCGGCGGGTATGAGTACTGGGTGCGCGAGGGACTGCCCGTCGTAGGGCCCGACGGCCTCGTCCGGCGCCCCGCCGACGAGCTGACCGCACCCCGGTCCACGGTCACCTGCGACTGCTGAGGCTCACTCGACCGGGTCGTCGCTGAGCCGCTCGCCGCGTCGGCGCAGCATGCCGAGACCGGGGATGCCGGCGACGGCGAGCTTCAGGTCGCGGGTGACGTCCAGCAGGTCGTGCAGGTCGGGGCCGACCCGGTCCAGGGTGGCCAGGATCGGCAGGATGTCGGCACTGAGGTGCTGCTTGAGCTTGGGCAGTTCGTCGACGAGCCGGATCGCCGCCGTCACCTCCTCGTGGCTGAGCTGCTCGACGAAACGGTTCGCCATCGGCGCGCCCCGGCGCAGCGCCGGCTCGTACGCCGCCAGCAGCTCCGCGGCGGTGGCCGCCGTGTTGGTGAGGATGAAGCGGTCGTACCACCAGTCGGCGACCTTCCAGGCCACCCAGCCCATCACGGCGAACC
>NZ_JBFAMU010000719.1:0-1990 GCF_040656655.1 Micromonospora sp. NPDC049799 | reverse complement strand
GAGGCGGCCCGCCGGCACCCCGGCGCGACCACCGTCACCGCACGGCTGCGGCCCCGGCCGGTGACGCTCGACCTGGGCGGGCCCACGGTCTCCACCTGGGGATACGCCGAGGACGCCCCCGGCCCGCTGCTGCGCGTCCGGGCCGGTGACCGGCTCCGGATCGAGGTACGCAACGACCTGCCGGTCCACACCAGCGTGCACTGGCACGGCGTCGCCCTGCGCAACGACATGGACGGGGTGCCCGGCCTGACCCAACCGCCGATCCAGCCCGGTGGCCGGTACGACTACGTGTTCACCGCCCCCGATCCGGGGACCTACTTCTACCACCCGCACACCGGGGTGCAGCTCGACCGGGCGCTCTACGGCGTGCTGATCGTGGACGACCCGCACGAGCCGGGCCGGTACGACCACGAGTGGGTCCTGGTGCTCGACGACTGGGTCGACGGCACCGGCCGTACCCCGGACGACGTGCTCGCCGCCCTCACCACGATGGGTCACCGGGGCGGCATGCCCGGCATGGACGACGGCGGCATGCCCGGCATGGACCACGGTGGTATGGACCACGGCGGCCACGGCGGCATGGACGGCGGACCCGGCGACACCGGCGGCATGGAGATGCTGACGTCGCCGCTGCTCGGCGGCGCCGGGGACGTCGCGCACCCGTACCACGTCGTGAACGGTCGCGTCCCGTCGGCGCCGCGAACCTTCCGGGCCCGGCCCGGCGAGCGGGTCCGGCTGCGGATCGTCAACGCGGGCTCGGACACCGCCTACCGGGTGGCGCTCGGCGGGCACCGGCTGACCGTCACACACACCGACGGCTTCCCGGTCGTGCCGGTCGACACGGACGCCCTGCTGCTGGGCATGGGTGAGCGGGTCGACGTGGTGGTGACGCTGGGCGACGGCGTGTTCCCGCTGGTCGCCGCCGCCGAGGGCAAGCCCGGTCAGGGACTGGCGGTGGTGCGTACGGGCGGGGGCGAGCGGCCACCGTCCACCGTGCGGCCGACGGAGCTGGACCGCGCGGTGCTCGACACCGGCACCCTGCGGGCGGCCGACGAGGTGGCCCTGGCCGACCGGCGGCCGGACCGGGTGCACCGACTGGAGCTGGGCGGGTCGATGATGCCGTACCGCTGGACGATCAACGGGGCGACGTTCGACGAGGCCGAGCCGTTGACCGTGCAGTGGGGCGAGCGGGTGCGACTGCAGTTCGTCAACGGCACCGACATGTTCCACCCGATGCACCTGCACGGGCACACGTTCGCGGTGGCCGGCGGCGGCGTCCGCAAGGACACCGTCGTCGTGGTGCCGGACCGGACGGTCACGGTGGACTTCGACGCGGACAACCCCGGTCGCTGGATGACCCACTGCCACAACGCGTACCACGCCGAGACCGGCATGATGACCACGCTGGCGTACCGGGCCTGACCGCCGGGGCGGCCACGACCACCGGGCTGACCGGTGGTCAGCGGGCGACGAGTTCCCCGAACCAGCGCCGACCCGCGCCGAAGACGGCCCGGACGCCTAGGCCCACCGACACCGCCACGCCGTGCACCGCCCGCGTGTCCAGCCGCGCCCACCGGAACGCCGAGCCCCGGCTCAGCTCGCCGTCGGCACGGCGGGACACCAGGCGGGCCTGCCCGCACCACAGGCCCGGCCCGGGTGCTTCGAGTTCCACCAGGACGCTCCCGTCGGGCCGGATCAGCTCCCGACACCGGGCGAGCAGCGCCGCCGGGTCACCGCCGATGCCGATGTTGCCGTCCATCAGCAGCACGTGCGCCCACCGGCCCTCGGCGGGCAGGGACGCGAAGACGTCCCGCCGGAGAGCGACCACTCCGCGGGACCGGGTCAGGTTCACCGCGTACGGGGAGACGTCGACACCGACCGCCGCGTGCCCGGCGCGGGCCAGCGCGAGGGTGAGCCGACCGGGCCCGCAGCCGACGTCCAGGGTCGGGCCGCCGCACCGGGCGACCACCGCCCGGGTCGCCGGTTCCGG
>NZ_JBFAMU010000718.1:0-2000 GCF_040656655.1 Micromonospora sp. NPDC049799 | reverse complement strand
CCGGGCGAGCACCAGCTCGCCGAGGGCCGTGGGTCCTGCTGCCGGCGATGAAGGGCCTCCAGGACGAGGCGGCCCGGCTGGCCGGCGCCGGGGACACCCGCCGGCGGTACCGGTTCGGCGGGGTCAACAGCCCGATCCTGGGCCGGCTGGTGCACCGGCTGGCCGCCGAGCAGCCGCAGGCCCAGATCACCACGTACGCCTCGTGGTCGGTCGACGAGCTGGCCCAGTTGGTCTCGGGTGGTCGCCTGGACTTCGCGCTCACCGGCGTCTGCGGCGACTCGTCCCCGTCGGTGGAGTTCGGGCTGATCTGGCGGGAGGTGTCGATCGACCCGGTGCACGTGCTGCTGCGGGAGACGCATCCGCTCGCCGACCGGGACGAGATCGCCCTGGCGCAGCTCCGTCACGAGCAGTGGGTGGCGGCGCCGGGCGACGGCTGTTTCGGCGACTGCTTCGCCGCCGCGTGCGCCCGCGCCGGCTTCACACCCCGCAAGGTGTACGAGGCCGACGTCCGCGGCTGCCTGGACCTCGTGGACGCCGGCGAGGGGATCGCGCTGTGCCAGGCCACCTTCCGGCCGGTCGCCGGCCTGGTGACCCGGCGGCTGGCCGGGATCCCGCTGCGCTGGCGGCTGATGCTCGGCTGGCACCCGGACTCCCCGGCCGCCGGGATCGCCGAGCTGGTGCTGGAGTCGGCGCTGGCCGCGTACACCGACTCGCTGGCGGCGCACCCGGCGTACCTGGCCTGGTTGCTGCGCAACCCGGGCTTCGGGGTACGGCAGCCGTCGGGCGTCTGAATCCGCTTCTCCCACCCCTGGTCGCCCTCGCGGTCAGGCACGAACCATCCTCTCTGGACATTGATCGCCTTTCGCCACGCCCACCCAATACTTTCGGCTGGAACAGCCAAAAGTAACGACGGAAAAATCTGAACTTTGCTTTACACGACGATGAAGCATGCCTAATCTTCGATTTCACGGTCGTCGATCGTCGCGAGGTGACGCGGATGGCGGATGAGATCGAATCGCGGGACCAGGTCCTGCTCGGCATGTACGGCATCGACAAGAGCTTCCTCGGCGTACCGGTCCTGCACGACGTGCAGCTGGAGTGCCGTCGGGGTGAGATCCACGCGGTGATGGGCGAGAACGGCGCGGGCAAGTCCACGTTGATGAAGATCCTCGTCGGCGTGTACCAACCGGACGCCGGGCGGATCGAGCTCGACGGGGCGCCGGTGCGCTTCCACCACCCCCGGCAGGCCCTGGCCGCCGGGGTGAGCATCGTCCACCAGGAACTCAACCTGCTCCCGGAGCGGACGGTCGCGGAGAACATCTTCCTCGGCCGCGAGCCCCGTCGCCGCGTCGGCGTCGACCGTACGGCGATGGAGCGGGACGCCTCCCGGCTGCTGGCCGCGTTGCACGCCGACGACGTGATCTCACCGCGCGCCCTGGTCGGGCGGCTGCCGGTGGCGCAGCAGCAACTGGTGGAGATCGCCAAGGCGCTGTCCTTCCGGCCCCGGGTGCTGGTCCTGGACGAACCCACCGCGGCCCTCTCGCCGCACGAGGTGGACGCCCTCTTCGACCGGATCCGCCGGCTGCGTGCCGACGGCCTGACGGTCCTGTACATCTCGCACCGGTTGAAGGAGATCTTCGACCTCACCGACCGGATCACCGTGCTCAAGGACGGTCGGCGGGTCGACACGGTCCGCACCGCCGAGGTGGACACCCGCCGGCTCGTGCACCTCATGGTGGGCCGCGAACTCGACCACTACTACCCGCCCCGGGCGACACCGGAGCGGCTCGGTGAGGTGCGGCTGTCCGTGCGCGGCGCCGGCGCCGGGCTGCTGCACGACGTCGACCTCGACCTGCGCTCCGGTGAGATCGTCGGACTGGCCGGCCTGGCCGGGTCGGGCCGCATGTACCGACCTCAGCGGTGACCCGACGTTCCGCGAGGTCGTCCGCGCGGTGCACGAGACCGTCCTGGAGGCACACGACCACCAGACGGTGCCTTTC
>NZ_JBFAMU010000717.1:0-2000 GCF_040656655.1 Micromonospora sp. NPDC049799 | reverse complement strand
GCGCACCCGGGTGGCGATGTCGACCGACGTGCCGACGTAGAGCGGGCGGTCGTCGGCGGCCCGGAAGATGTAGACCCCGGAGCCCGGCGCCGGCCAGCACGTACCACCAGGTGTCCACGCCGGTGCCGGCCTGGCCACCGTCACCGCTGGGCACACCGGCCGGAGCGGAGTGCAGACCGGTGATGGTCTGCGCCACGATGTCGAGGCTGTCCGCCTCGGCCGAGCCGATCGCGTAGACGATCGTGGCGGTTCCCTCCTTGAGGTTCAGGTCCGCCGGGCCGATCGCCACGGTGTCGGTGCCGGCGAGCACCACGTCCGCCTTCACGGTGCCGGCGTCGACATCGCCCTTGGCCTCGTTCGGGTTGGTGAGGTCCTCGAAGACCGGGGTGCCACCGGCCCGGACGTCCACCGCCGGGGCGGCGGCCGTGTGCCGGACGATCAGTCGCGCCTTGCCGGCGTCGACCTTCGAGGTGTCGTTGACGAACGGCGTGATCTTCGGCTGTCCGGCGGCGTCCAGGTGGGCGGCGATGCTGATGTTCGCCCCACCCGGCACCTGCGCGTCGTCGACCTTGAGGATCGCGCTGCCGATCGCCTCGCCCGGCTTGGTCAGCGCGATGTCGTACGCGCCCTCCTCCAGGTCCAGCGGGCCCGCCACGTCGCCGGGCTTGAAGTCGCTGAGCGTCTTCTCGCCGTTGACGTACACGTCGACCGGGGTGTCCGGGATGCCGTGGACGACGGAGACCTTGGAGGTGGCGGCGTACGCGGGAGTGGCGGTGAGGGCGCCGACCCCGACGAACGTCAGCGCGGCGACCGCGCCGCCCGCCGCGACCCGACGGAAGTTCGAGAGCTGCATGATGACTGCCTCCTGGTGATTGGTGCTGATTCGTCAGGCCTGGCTTGCAGAACGGGTTACGCCGGCTCCACGCCGGCCGGATGCGGCCGAGGAACATTTCTTTTTCTTTCCTCCGGCCGCATCCGAACGGTCCTGCGGCAACGAAGAGCAGGTGAACGACGTGTGGGACACACCGACCGGAGAAGTGGGGCGATGACTGTGGGAGTTACAGTCGGGCATGCCCCAAGGAAGGCGAACCGCCCGGTGACGGCGGAACGACGCGAACCGGCACCTCCCGAGGACGACCTGGCCGCGCGATTCCGCGCCGGCGACGAACTGGCGTTGCGGGAGGCGTACGACCGGTACGGTCGCGCGGTGCTCCACCTGGCCACGAGCACACTGGCCAACCGCAGTGACGCGGAGGACGTGACCCAGGCGACGTTCGTCGCAGCCTGGCTGGGTCGGGACACCTTCGATCCGACCAAGGGTTCGCTGATCGGCTGGCTGCTCGGCATCGGGCGGCGCAAGGTGATCGACCGGCTGCGGGCCTCGGCCCGGGAGACCCGGGTGGTCGAGACGGTCCGGCAACTGCCGGAGCCGGCGCAGACCGGCCCGGACCCGGACACGGTGGTCGACCGGCTGGTGGTCGCGGACGAGCTGGCTCGACTACCGGACGACCAGCGACGCATGCTGGAACTGGCGTTCTTCGACGACCTGACACACCAACAGATATCGGCGGTGACCGGCGTGCCCCTGGGCACGGTGAAGAGTCACATCCGGCGCGGCATGGCGAACCTGAAACGCAGATGGGAGGTGGACGGTGCAGCACCTGGACCACGACCGGCTGGTCTTTCTGGCGCTCGGTGAGAGCGACGCGGACAGCGGCGAGAGCACCCACCTCGACAGCTGCGAGCACTGCCGGGTCGAGATGCGGACCCTGCAGCACGTCGCCGGCCTCGGTGCCGGCACCCAGGGCATGCGGGAGCTGCCGGACCCTCCGGAGCACGTCTGGCAGGGCATCATGGCCGAGATCCGGGCGGCGGAGGACCTGCCGTCGCTCGGCGACGCCCGCAGCAGGCAGCGGCCGGACGACACCGACGACCGCGGCGACGCGGACCCGACCGGCGGCGTGGTGCTCACGCCCCGGCCACACCGGCGCAGCCGCTGG
>NZ_JBFAMU010000716.1:0-2002 GCF_040656655.1 Micromonospora sp. NPDC049799 | reverse complement strand
GCTGCCCAGCGGTGAGCCCGGCGGCCCGGACCGCGCCCGCGACCTGCCCGACTCCGACCGGGTCTACGCGGCGGTCGCCCGCACCGAGGAGATGCAGGCGTCCGCGGTGGCCAGCGCCTCCAGCTGGGCGGCCGTCAGACCCACCCGCCGGGCCAGGTCCGGCATGTCCCGGTACGCCCCGTGCGCCGTCCGTTCGGCCTCGATCCGCTCGGCCACCTCGTCGCCGAGGGTCCGCACGCCGGACAACCCCAGGCGTACGGCCGGACCGCCCAGCCCCCAGGCGTGCGGCGGCTCCCCCGGCACGCTCCCCCACCGGGTCCGCGGGGTCGACTCCAGGACGGCCTTCGCGCCACTGGCGTTGATGTCCGGCCGGCGGACCTCCACCCCGTGCCGGCGGGCGTCGTCGACCAGGGTCTGCGGCGCGTAGAAGCCCATCGGCTGGGCGTTGAGCAGGGCGGCCAGGAACGGCGCCGGGTGGTAACGCTTGAGCCAGGAGCTGGCGTAGACCAGGTACGCGAAGCTCATCGCGTGGCTCTCCGGAAAGCCGTAACTGGCGAACGCCGACAGCTTCCGGTAGACGTCGTCGGCCAGCTCACCGGTGATGCCCCGCTCGGCCATCCCGGCGTAGAGCCGCTCGGCGATCCGGGCCATCCGCTCGGCGGACCGCTTGGCGCCCATCGCCCGGCGCAGCTGGTCCGCCTCGGCCGCGTCGAACCCGGCCAGGTCGATCGCCAGCTGCATCAGCTGCTCCTGGAACAGCGGCACGCCGAGCGTCTTCTCCAGCGCGTTGCGCATCAGCGGGTGCGCGTACTCCACCGGCTCCTGGCCGTTCTTGCGCCGGATGAACGGGTGCACCGAGCCGCCCTGGATCGGGCCGGGCCGGATCAGCGCCACCTCGACCACCAGGTCGTAGAACTCGCGCGGCTTCAGCCGGGGCAGGGTGGCCATCTGGGCGCGGCTCTCCACCTGGAACACCCCCACCGAGTCGGCCCGGCAGAGCATGTCGTAGACCTCGGGGTCGTCCAGGGTCATGTCACCCAGGTCCAGGCTCATCCCGATCATGTCGTAGCCGTAGTGCAGCGCGGAGAGCATGCCGAGGCCGAGCAGGTCGAACTTGACCAGCCCGACGGCGGCGCAGTCGTCCTTGTCCCACTGGAGCACGCTGCGGCCGGGCATCCGCCCCCACTCCACCGGGCAGACCTCGATCACCGGCCGGTCGCAGATCACCATGCCGCCGGAGTGGATGCCCAGGTGCCGGGGGAACGTCTGCAGCTCGTTGGCGTACGCGACGACCTGCTCGGGGATGTCTTCGGTGTCCACCGACGCCACCGAACCCCACCGGTCGATCTGTTTGCTCCACGCGTCCTGCTGGCCCGGCGAGAAACCGAACGCCTTCGCCACGTCCCGCACCGCCGACCGGGGCCGGTACGAGATGACGTTGGCGACCTGGGCGGTGTGCTCCCGGCCGTACCGGGCGTACACGTGCTGGATCACCTCCTCCCGCCGGTCGGACTCGATGTCCACGTCGATGTCCGGCGGGCCGTCCCGTTCCGGGGCGAGGAACCGCTCGAAGAGCAGCCGGTGCCGGACCGCGTCCACGTTGGTGATCCGCAGCGCGTAGCAGACCGCCGAGTTCGCCGCCGAGCCCCGCCCCTGGCAGTAGATGTCCTGCGCGCGGCAGAACGCGACGATGTCGTAGACCACCAGGAAGTAGCCGGGAAAGCCGAGATCGGAGATCATCCGCAGCTCGTGGTCCAGCTGCGCGTACGCCCGCGGGTGCGCCTCGCGCGGGCCGTACCGCTCCCGCGCCCCCTGCTCCGTCAGGTGCCGCAGCCAGCTCATCTCGGTGTGCCCCGGCGGCACCGGGTACGCCGGCAGCGTCGGCGCGACCAGTTGGAGGTCGAAGGCCAGTTCCGCGCCGAACTCGGCGGCCCGGGCCACCGCACCCGGGTACGCGGCGAACCGGGCCGCCATCTCGGCGCCGCTGCGCAGGTGGGCGGTG
>NZ_JBFAMU010000715.1:0-2006 GCF_040656655.1 Micromonospora sp. NPDC049799 | reverse complement strand
GTCCGCCGGCCGGTGATCCCGGCGGCGACCATCGCGACGTCGGTGACGACCGGCGCACCGGCCCGCAGCGCGGCCAGCCCAGCGGCCAGAGCGGCCTCGTCGCACACCAGGTCGGTCACGTAGTCCAGGTCGGCGCTGGCGTGCACGACCCGCTCGGTGACCACGCGGGTCAGCGGCGGCAGGTGCGTGAGGTCGACCCGGGACCGCAGGATCCGGTACGACTCCACCTCGATCGGGTGCACGGTCCGGCTCATCCGCGCTCCCCCGCCGGCGCGTCGGCGGTCCCTGAGTACCGCTCGTCGAAGCGGCGCAGCTTCCACACCGCCGCCGCCCCGCCCCAGGCCAGCGCGAACAGACCCACCACGGCGTAGCCGAGCTGCTCGAAGTGGTCGGCGACGCCCGCGTACCCGGCGAGTGCGTCCACGCCGAACCGCTCGACCAGCAGGCCGGCGGCGTACACGCTGGCCACCAGGGCACCGACCAGCACGGTCATCGCGGTGGTGGCGAGGTTGTAGTACAGCCGGCGGGCCGGCTGCCGGTACGCCCACGAGTACGCGCGGCTCATCAGCAGGCTGTCGGCGGTGTCCATGGCGGACATCCCGGCGGCGAAGAGCAGCGGCAGCGTGAGCAGGGCCAGCACCGGCAGGCCGCCGGCGGCGGCGGTGCTGGCGGACAGGGCGAGCAGGGTGACCTCGCTGGCGGTCTCCAGGCCGAGCCCGAAGAGGAAGCCGACCGGCGCCATGTGCCAGGACGAGCGGACCAGCGCCCGCGCCCGGGTGCCGAGGATCCGCTGCACCAGCCCCCGGTTGAGCAGGTGGAGGTCCAGTTCCCGTTCGTCGAGGTCACCGTGGCGCAGGCGCCGCCACAGCCGGGCCAGCCCGCCCAGCACGACGGCGTTGAGGGCGGCGACCAGGGCCAGGAACAGGGTGGCGGTGACGATCGCGACGGTCGCACCCACCTCGCGGGCCTGCTCCAGCCCCGGTCCGGTGAGGTTGGCCGAGGCGAGACCGATCACCAGCGCGAGCAGCAGCACCACCGCGCTGTGCCCGAGGGCGAAGAAGAAGCCGACGCCGACCGGCCGCCGGCCGCGCAGCAGCATCAGCCGGGTGGTGTCGTCGATCGCCGCGATGTGGTCGGCGTCGAAGGCGTGCCGCACCCCCAGGGCGTACGCGAGCGTGCCGGCGCCGGCCAGTCCGCCCGCGGCGGCGGGCTGGTCGTTCCAGTACAGGTAGAGGCTCCAGCCGGCGACGTGCAGCGCGGCGACGGCGAGCACGATGCCGCCGAGGCGTACCCGCTCGGCCCTGCTCCAGGGGCCCACCGGGGGTGCTGCGCTGGCGGTGGTCGAGGTCATCGTGGTCCTCCATCGGGGTCGGTGCCGGTGAGGCGGATGGCGTCCACCGGGCAGATCTCCAGGCACTCCAGGCAGCCGGTGCACACCTCGGCGCGGACCGTCAGGCCCCCGGGCACCGGCCGGATCGCGTGCTCCGGGCAGGTCAGCAGGCAGGCGCCGCAGCCCTGGCAGGCGCCGATCGTGACCGGGGCCGCCGTCACTTTCGCCACCGGTAGCCCCGCGGGGTGACCATCCGGCCGGCGACGACGCGGGTCTGCGAGCTGCCCACCACCACGACGCTGTACATGTCGACCAGCGCCGGGTCGAGGGTGGCGAGGGTGGCCAGGTGCACCCGTTCGCCGTCCCGGCTGGCGTTGCGCACCACGCCGACCGGGGTGTCCGGCGGTCGGTGCGCGGCGAAGACCTCCAGGGCCGCGCCGAGCTGCCAGTCCCGGGCACGGCTGCGCGGGTTGTACAGCAGCGCCACGAAGTCGCCGTCCGCGGCGGCGGTCACCCGGCGGGCGATCACCTCCCAGGGGGTGTGCAGGTCGGACAGGCTCAGGTAGGCGTGGTCGTGCCCGAGCGGGGCGCCGAGCAGGGCGGCGGCGGCGAGCGCGGCGGTCACCCCGGGCACGCCCACCACGTCGATGCGGCCGTCGGCGTGGTCCAGGGCGGG
>NZ_JBFAMU010000714.1:0-2006 GCF_040656655.1 Micromonospora sp. NPDC049799 | reverse complement strand
GCAGGATCGGTGGCGCGCAGCCGCGCCACCACGGCGGCGCCGACGATGGCCAGGGCCTGGGAATCCCGGGCGGAGAGGGTGAGCAGCTCGGGACCGTCCGGCGCGACCGGCGCGACCGCCTCCCGCGGCCGGTACGCCTCGAGCACCACGTGGGCGTTGGTGCCGCTCATCCCGAACGAGTTCACCCCGGCCACCCGGCGGGGCAGCGCCGCCGGCCAGGGCGCGGTCCGCCGGGGCACGGTGAAGCCGAGCCGGTCCCAGGGGATGTGCTCGTTGAGCGGGCCGTCGGACTCGTCGGCGGCCGGCGGAATCTCGCCGTGGTGCAGCATCAGCACGGTCTTCATCAGCCCGGCAACGCCGGAGGCGGCCTCCAGGTGGTTGAGCCGGGCCTTGACGCTGCCGACGCCGAGCGGGACGCCGCGCTCCCGGACCGCCGGGCCCAGGGCGGCGTCCAGGGCGCCCACCTCGACCGGGTCGCCGAGGAGCGTGCCGGTGCCGTGCGCCTCGACCCAGCCGACGTCGGCAGCGGCCACCCCGGCGTCGGCGAGGGCCGCCCGGACCACCTGCTGCTGGGCCGGGCCGCTGGGCACGGTCAGCCCGGAGGCCGCCCCGTCGTGGTTGACCGCGCTGCCCCGGACCACGGCCAGGATCGGCCGGCCCTCCCGTTCCGCCTCGTCCAGGCGCATGAGGACCAGCACCCCGACGCCCTCGCCGCGACCGTACCCGTCGGCGGAGGCCAGGAAGGACTTGGAGCGCCCCTCGGGGGAGAGCGCCCGGCTCTGGCACAGCGACACCATCAGGTTCGGCGACAGCAGCAGGTTCGAGCCGCAGACCAGCGCGTACCGGCACTCCCCGGCGCGCAGCGCGCGGACCGCCAGGTGCATCGCCACCAAGGAGGAGGAGCAGGCGGTGTCCACGCTGACCACCGGGCCGGCGAAGCCCATCACGAAGCTGATCCGACCGGCGCCGAAGCAGAGTCCGCCGCCGGTGGCGTAGTACGGGTCGAGCGGCGTCTTGTCCTCCCGCACCGCCAGCCGCTCACCGTACTCGGAGGCCATCATGCCGAGGTAGACGCCGACGTCCAGCCGGTCGGCGCGGCGGATGGCCACCCCGGCCCGTTCCAGCGCCTCCCAGGCGGTCTCCAGCAGCAGCCGCTGCTGCGGGTCGAGCAGCTCGGCCTCCCGCTGGGAGATGCCGAAGAAGTCCGCGTCGAAGTGGCCGATGTCGGCCAGGAAGGCGGCCCGGTCCACGTAGGAGCGTCCCGGGCGGACCGGCCCCGGCTGGTACGCGGCCCGGAGGCCGGGCCGGTCGTCGGGGATGCCGGTGACCGCGTGTGCGTCGCCGCGCAGGAAGTCCCAGAACTGCTCCGGCGTCCGCAGGTCTCCGGGGAAGCGCAGGCCGAGCCCGACGACGGCGAGCGGGGGGCGGTGCTCGCGCTCCAGTTCGCGGATCCGGGCCTGCTGCCGGCGGGAGAGCCGCAGCTGGTCCTCCACCAGTCGCCGCAACTCGGTGGCGTCCATCGTCACGTCCCTCACTCCTCCATGGCCAGGTCCGCCCGCACGGCCCGGACCAGCTCGTCGATCGACAGATCCGCCAGGTCGCCGTCCGTCCCGGCCGGGTCGTGCGCCGGACCGACGTACGACCCGGACCAGGCGTCGGCGTGCGACGCGGCGTCGGCCGGCTCGTCGTCGGGGTAGAGCAGGTCGATCGCGTACGCGGCGACCTGCGCGATGCTCGGGTGGTCGATGGCGACCGTGGCCGGCAGGTCGACGGCGAGCGCGTGCGACAGCCGGGTCCGCAGGTCGATGACCATGATCGAGTCGAGCCCGAGGTCGACGAAGCCGGCGTCGTCGTCGAGCGCGCCGGGATCACCCAGCGCCTCGCCGGCCACCCCGCGCACCGCCACCCGGAGCCGGCCCTCCCGCTCGTCCGGCGCGGTACGGTCCAGTTCCTCGCGCAGCCAGCCGCGCGGCATCGTCGGGGTTGCCGGCGCGGGCCGGGCGCCG
>NZ_JBFAMU010000713.1:0-2007 GCF_040656655.1 Micromonospora sp. NPDC049799 | reverse complement strand
TGGGCCGGGGACTGGACGCCGACCACGCCTACTTCCTCGCCGCCGCCGCGGCCGGCCGGCACGCCGCGCACCTGCTCGCCCGCTGAGCCCCGGCCGCCACAGACTCAAGGTGCTCGCAACTTCGGGGAAGATACGCCTTCGCCCTTCGGCGAGGCGACATTTTCCCCGAAGTTGTTCCGGACGACCCCGGCAGGGCGGCGCGGGTGTTCGGAGGTCGGCCCGGCGGCGACCCACAGTGCGAGATCGCGGCGGTGGGCGGGGTTACGCGAAGAGGACCAGTGCTACCCAGGCGCCGATGATCAGCGCGAGCGCGAGGGCCAGGACCCACGTCGGGACGGTGTACTCGCCGCGCCGGTTCCGGTCGATCTCGTCACGGATCTTCTGGCGGCGGCGCTCGGCCCAGTTCTGCTTCTCGGAGCCGGGGCCGGAGGGTTCGGTAGGCATCATGGCGCCGACAGCCTACCCGGCTCCGGCAGCGGCCGGGGCGGCCACCACCACCCCGGCCACGCCGAGACGTCACATGCTGGCGATCAGCCGCTCGACCCGCTCGTCGTACGCCCGGAACGGGTCCTTGCACAGCACCGTGCGCTGCGCCTGGTCGTTCAGCTTCAGGTGCACCCAGTCGACGGTGAAGTCGCGCCGCTTCTCCTGCGCGTGCCGGATGAACTCGCCCCGCAGCCGCGCCCGGGTGGTCTGCGGCGGCGTCTCCTTGGCCTCGAAGATCTCCGGGTCGGTGGCCACCCGGTCCACCTCGCCGCGCCGCTCCAGCAGCCCGTACAGGCCCCGGCCGCGCCGCAGGTCGTGGTACGCCAGGTCCATCTGCGCCACCCGGGGGTGCGACAGAGGCAGGTCGTGCTTGCGCTGGTATCGCTCGATCAGGCGCAGCTTCGTCACCCAGTCGATCTCCCGGGACACCGGCTCCAGGTCCCCCGTCTCCACCGCCCGCAGCACCCGGCCCCACAGCTCCACGACCCGCTTCGCGGTCTGGTCGCCGCCGCGCCGCTCCACGAACTCCGTCGCCTTGGCCAGGTACTCCTGCTGGATGTCCAGCGCGCTGACCTCCTTACCGGAGGCCAGGCGCACCTTGCGCCGGCCGGTGATGTCGTGCGACACCTCGCGGATCGCCCGGATCGGGTTCTCCAGCGTCAGGTCCCGCATCACCACACCGGCCTCGATCATCCGCAGCACGATGTCGGCCGTGCCGACCTTCAGCAGCGTGGTGACCTCGTTCATGTTCGAGTCGCCGACGATGACGTGCAGCCGCCGGTACCGCTCGGCGTCCGCGTGCGGCTCGTCCCGGGTGTTGATGATCGGACGGCTGCGCGTCGTCGCCGACGACACGCCCTCCCAGATGTGCTCCGCCCGCTGGGACAGGCAGTAGACCGCACCGCGTGGGGTCTGCAGCACCTTGCCCGCGCCGCAGATCAGCTGCCGGGTCACCAGGAACGGGATCAGCACGTCCGCCAGCCGGCCGAACTCCCCGTGCCGCGACACCAGGTAGTTCTCGTGGCAGCCGTACGAGTTGCCCGCCGAGTCGGTGTTGTTCTTGAACAGGTAGATCTCACCCGCGATGCCCTCGTCGTGCAGCCGCTTCTCCGCGTCGACCAGCAGCCCCTCCAGGATCCGCTCGCCGGCCCGGTCGTGCGCGACCAGGTCCACCACCGAGTCGCACTCGGGCGTCGCGTACTCCGGGTGGGAACCCACGTCCAGGTAGAGACGGGCGCCGTTACGCAGGAAAACGTTGCTCGACCGGCCCCAGGACACCACGCGGCGGAAGAGGTACCGGGCGACCTCGTCGGGGGACAACCGCCGCTGCCCCCGGTAGGTGCAGGTGACGCCGTACTCGGTCTCGATGCCGAAGATTCGCCGCTCCATGGTGAGACATTAGCCGCCCGAGGCCCCCGAGGGGCAGCGCTCACCACGTCCATCCCACACGGGTCCCACGTGGACCGCTCCGGCACCGGCACCGCTGACCGGCCGGAGCGCACGGCGCGGACGCCCGGGACC
>NZ_JBFAMU010000712.1:0-2019 GCF_040656655.1 Micromonospora sp. NPDC049799 | reverse complement strand
GGCGGGCGCTCGTCGCGGCCCGTCGGCTGGGGCTCGGCCGGTCCGCCGACGACCTCGCGGGACTGGCCGGCAGCGGCGAGTCCGAACGCCTCGCCTGGCTGGTGGGGTCGCTCGCGCGGGTGGACCTGGAGAAGAGTTACGCGGAGTTGAGCACCTGAGGCCCCGACGTGCGTCGGCCCACAGTTCCGAAACTGTTACCCGTTCGGATGATTCCTCGTCGTATGATGGTCCCGGCAGTGATGCCCGCCTGGTTCGGGCGTACATCAACCGCTTGGTGGTGAGGCCCCGGTTCGGGGTCTTCAGCATCGGGGACAGGTTCGTGGGGTGGCGCCCCGGGACGCGGTTCGCGACCCGGGGCGCCCGCCTGTCCGGGGCCTGGTGCCGTCCTCGTCTCACTTCGGCAGGCCGGCCAGCAGGTTCACCGTCGCCGCGATGACGAATGCCCCGAACAGGTACGACAGCATCGAGTGCGCCAGCACCGCGCGGCGCATCGCGTTGCTGGTCAGCGTCGTGTCGGAGACCTGGAACGTGGCCCCCACGGTGAACGCCAGGTACGCGAAGTCGGAGTAGCAGGGCCAGTCCGGCTGGTTGAAGTCCACCCCGCCCTTCATCCCGGTGTAGAAGATCCGCGTGTACCGGGCGGCGAACACCGTGTGCACGACCAACCAGGACAGCAGCACGGTGAGCACGCCCACGCCGCCGAAGGCGTTCCGGGAGAGCAGCGTCGGCGCCCGGTGCGCGTTCGTCACCACGAGCCCCACCCCGAGCAGGCTCGCCAGGCAGGCGGCCAGCAGAAGCACGTCACGGACGGCCCGGTTGGGGTCCTCGCGTACCGCCAGCCGGGCGGTCCGCGCGGCGTCGAGCGGGAACAGCTTGTGCCACACCAGCGCGAGCCAGCTCAGCGCGGCGGCGTCCCAGCCCACTAGCGGCGCGAGCATCGGTCCGGCCAGCACCAGCGTGGCGCCACCGGCCAGCACGCCGACCAGCGCCATGACGGTGAGCTGGACGGCGGCAGGAGGGTGACCGTCACGCACGGGTCAGGCGGCCGGCGCAGGCCCGGGTCACTCAGATGCCGCGCAGGTGCTGCGACACCCGTGTGTGCGGCTCCCGCGCCTGCAGGTTCCGCTGCGTGGCATCGACCTCCGGCGCGGCGTCGATCCCCGCCGAGCGGGCCACCTCGGTGCCGTTGGCGTAGTCGACCGGCGGCAACGCCCGCAACGCCTTCAGCACGTCCGGCGGGGCGCCCTCGCGCTCGGCCTCACGTACCACGTCGTCCTTCTCGGCCGGGTAGTCCAGGCTCGACAGGTACTGCAGCACGTCGGCGTAGCTCGCCATGGTGTCGGCTCCTCGTGGCATCGATGCGGTCACGACCGGCGGCGGTTACCCGTCCGCCCGGGTCTCACGCCGCCGGTGCGGGAAAAACCGGGGCCGTTTCCCCGACCCCGGCTGCGGGTAACCGCCAGCCCCGACCCAGCCCTCAGGGAGTACGCATGAACTACGACACCTTCATCGTCCAGGTGGCAAGGCGCACCGGTTCGTCGTCGGAGCAGGCGGTGGAGCTGACCCGGGCGACGCTGGAGACGCTCGCCGACCGGCTCACCGGCGGCGAGGTGCTGGACCTGGCCGCGCAGCTGCCCCAGCCGTTGCAGGTGGTGGTGAAGGGCGGCGGGGAGGCGGCGGAGCGCTTCGGCGCGGCGGAGTTCGTGGCCCGGGTGGCGGCGCGCGCCCACGTCGACGAGGAGACGGCCCGGGACGCCGCGCGGGCGGTCTTCACGACGCTCCGGGAGGCGATCACCGGCGCCGAGTTCGACGACGTGGCGATGCAGTTCCCACGGGACTACCGGGACGTGGTGGAGCCGGCGATGGCGCCCGGCGCCACCCTGCGCTACTCCTGACCGGTACGCGCCTCAGGCGACGGCGCCACTCGCGCGGAGGGCGGCGATGCGCTCGGCGTCGAAGCCGACCTCGGCCAGCAGCTCGTCGGTGTGCTCGCCGGGCTGCGGCGGCGGCCGGCGCAGG
>NZ_JBFAMU010000711.1:0-2027 GCF_040656655.1 Micromonospora sp. NPDC049799 | reverse complement strand
GCCCCGCCAACCGGGGGCCGGCGCACGGGCTCTGGCTCGTCGGCGGCTCCAGCCACCCGGGCGGCGGCCTGCCGATGGTCACCCTGTCCGCCCAGATCGTCGCCGACGAGATCGGCCCCGCCTGGTAGGCGCGGCTCAGCCGGCGTCGACGAGGGCGCGCCGGACGGTGGAGAGCAGTTGCCCGAGGCCGAAGCCGGCCAGGAGCACCCAGACGGCCGTCGCCATGGTGATGGTGCCGGCGGCCAGGTCCGGCTCGATCAGCCCGGTCAGGCCGGCGAGCAGCAGCCCGACCAGGGCCACCGAGACCCGGGTGGGACGCTCCCCCACGGTCACCGCGCCGATCTCCCGCATCCCGGCGGAGATCGCCCGGGCCCGCACGTACTCGTGCAGCCAGGACAGCGCGCCGGCGGTGACGACCAGCGCGCCGGGCGCCCCGATCAGCCAGAACGCGACCAGCCAGGCGACCTCGCCCAACCGGTCGGCCAGCGAGTCGTAGACGTAGCCGAGCCGGGTGGTGCGCCCGGTGGCCACCGCCACCGCCCCGTCGACGCTGTCCGCCACCGAGGCGAGCAGCACGAACAGCGCACCCAGGAACGGCCCGTCCTGCGGGCGTACGGCGAACAACGGCACGCAGGCGCAGAGCAGCACGCCGACCACGGTGACCGGGGTGGGCCCGACCTTCAGACGGCCGAGCACGAACCCGATGTGGTAGGCGAGGCGCAGCCAGGCACGGACCACCGGGGCCGCCGCCCGCGGGTCGAAGCCTCCGTGCAGCCGCGCCCAGGCCGTGGCGTACTGGTCCCAGTTCAGCTGTGTGCCCACCACGGATCAACCGTCGCAGCGGGCATCAGGTGTCGCGGCATCCCGGTTCACACCCGCGCGCCGGCCTGGAGGTTCTGCCAGACCTCCCGGGTGGCGGTGGACCGGTTGAGGGTGATGAAGTGGATCCCTGGCACGCCTTCGTCGAGCAGCCGCGCGCACATCTCGCTGGCCTGCTCGATGCCGAGCCGGCGCACGGCTTCCGGGTCGTCGGCGACCCTCTCGAACCGCTCGGCGAGCGGTCGCGGGAAGGGCGCCCCGGAGAGCTGCTCCGAGCGGGCGATCGTGCCGATCTGGGTCACCGGCATCACGCCGGGCAGGATCGGCGTGTCGCAGCCGGCGGCGGCGACCCGGTCCCGCAGCCGCAGGTAGTCGTCCGCGTCGAAGAACATCTGCGTGATCGCGAACTCCGCGCCGGCCCGGCACTTGCGCACGAAGTAGGCGGTGTCGGCGGCGATGTCGGGCGAGCGCGGGTGCTTGTAGGGGAAGGCGGCGACGCCGACGCTGAAGTCTCCGGAGTCGCGCACCAGCCGGACCAGGTCCTCGGCGTAGAGCACGCCGTCGGGGTGCGGCACCCACTCGCCGGTCGGGTCGCCCGGCGGGTCGCCCCGCACGGCCAGCACGTTGCGCACGCCGGCCCCGGCGAGCCGGCCGACGACGTGGCGCAGCTCGGCTACCGAATGGTTGACCGCGGTCAGGTGCGCCATCGGCAGCAGGGTGGTCTCGGTGGCGATCCGCTCGGTGAGCGCAACCGTGGTGTCCCGGGTCGACCCGCCGGCACCGTAGGTGATCGACACGAACGACGGGCGCAGCGACTCCAGCTCGCGGATCGCCTGCCAGAGCAGACGCTCACCCTCCGCCGTCTTCGGCGGGAAGAACTCGAAGGAGAAGGTCGGCTGATGGTCGCGGATCAGCTCCCCGATCGCCGGCTGCGAATTGGGGAGGACCGAGGGAAGACCGAGCGCCACGTCACGACTCTAGCGGGCGGTGCCCTCCGCACCCACCGCCTTGCCCGCCCGGTGCGCACGGTGTGGGACGGCGGCACGGCGTACACCACCGGACCCGGTCACCGGTGGGGGCGTACGCGCAGGTGGGGTGCTCGGAGGGCGGAAAGCGTCGTACCCCCGCGATAGTCATGGTGGCAGCGCGGGGCGGCCGGCCGGAGGGCCGGGTCGGCCGGGGGCACGCGCGGGGGTCAGCCATCCGAC
>NZ_JBFAMU010000710.1:0-2036 GCF_040656655.1 Micromonospora sp. NPDC049799 | reverse complement strand
CGGGTGGGCCCCTGCCGGCCCGGGTGCCGCCCCGGCTGGCCGAGCTGTGGGCCGACCGGGACCTCTACCCGCACGCGCACCGGGGTGCTTACACCGGCCTCGCGGAGACCGTCGACGCGGGCATCGAGGGCTTCGCCGACGCGCTCTACGACCGGCTGCTGATCCCGGAGGGCTGGGTGCCGTACCCGGACACCGCGCCGACCCTCGCCGCGCTGCGCGAGGCGGGCGTGCGGGTGGCCGTGGTGAGCAACATCGGCTTCGACATCCGGCCGATCTTCGCGGCCTGGGGTCTGGACGGTCTGGTCGACGCGTTCGCGCTGTCGTACGAGGTGGGGCGCTGCAAGCCGGATCCGGGAATCTTCTGGCGGGCCTGCGGCATGATCGGCGTCGACCCGGAGCGGGCGCTGATGGTGGGCGACACGCCGGCCGACGCCGGGGCGGTCGCCGCCGGGTGCGCGGTGCTGGTGCTGCCGGCGGCCGAGGCGGGACGGGCCAACGGCCTGGGCGCCGTGCTGGACCTGGCCGGTGTCAAGGAGCGCTAACGCCGGAACGACAGCACCGCTAACGACGGGCGCTAACGACCGGACGTTATCGTCGTTGTCATGATCGCCGAGACCTCCCCCCGGGACCGGATCGTCCGCGCCGCCGCCGCACTGCTCGCCGAGGGCGGCCGGGACGGAGTCACCACCCGTGCGGTGAGCCGGGCGGCGGGCGTCCAGGCGCCGACGATCTACCGGCAGTTCGGTGACATGCGCGGCCTGCTGGACGCCGCCGCCAGCTACGGCTTCGCCGCGTACCTGCACGCCGAGGCCGGCCGGGACCTCCCCGGCGATCCGGTCGACGACCTGCGCCGGGGATGGGACATCCAGGTCGCCTTCGGCGTCGCCAACCCGGCCTTCCACGCCCTCATGTACGGCGACCCGTCCCCCGGCGAGACGCCGACGGCGGCCCGGGTCGCCGCCGACATCCTCCGCCAGCTCGTGCACCGGGTCGCCGAGGCGGGCCGGCTGCGGACCGGCGTGGACGACGCGACCGACATGCTGCACGCCGCCGGCTGCGGCGTGACCCTGACCCTCATCCGGACACCGCCGCAGCGACGGGACCCGGCCCTGTCCACCCGCACCCGGGAGGCGGTGCTCGGCGCGCTGGTCGCCGATTCTCCGGCCGCCCGGGTCGTCGACCGGCCGGGCCAGCCACTGCGGCACGCGATCGCCCTGCGCGCCGCACTGCCCGACCTGGCCGCCGACCTCACCGACGCCGAGCGCGCCCTGCTGACCGAATGGCTGGACCGGCTGATCCGCGCCCCGCACACGTGACCGGACCCCGGATCAGGTGACCGGGCGCTCGGGTCAGCGCAGGAGCCGGACCGCGCCCGGGACGGCGGTGATCGTCACCGGCAGGTCGAGGGCCCGCTCACCGTCGGCGTACGTCGTGATGCCCTCGGCGGCCAACTCGACCGTACGGGCCCGGTAGCTGCGCACCAGCGGGTGCTCGACGTGGGTGCCGGCGTAGATGCGCGGCTTGACCCGCATCAGGGTGCGCCGGTCGAACCGGGCGCCCACCACCACGTCGAGCAGGCCGTCGGTCGGGTCGGCGGCCGGGCAGATCCGCATCCTTCCGCCGTAGCAGGCGCCGTTGCCCACGGCCACCAGCACCGCGTCCAGTTCGTGGCTCTCGCCGTCCAGACGCAGCGTGTACCGACGGGGCCGCAGCCGGGCCAGCTCCACCAGGATCGCCAGGTCGTACCGGCGGGGACCGCGCGGCCAGCGCATCCGGTTGGCGCGCTCGTTGACGATCGCGTCGAAGCCGGCGGCGAGCACCGCCCCGTACCAGCGGACCGTGCCATCGGCGCCGGTCATCCGGGCCAGGTCGACCGGGCTGGTCCGGCCCTGGAGCAGGGCCGCCGCGATCACGTCCGCCGCGGCGAACGGGTCCGCCGGGAAGCCGGTGTCGAGGGCGAAGTCGTTGCCGGTGCCCGCCGGTACCGGGCCGAACGGCACCGTGGTGCCGGCGACCGCCTGCAACGCACGGTGCAC
>NZ_JBFAMU010000709.1:0-2041 GCF_040656655.1 Micromonospora sp. NPDC049799 | reverse complement strand
CGTCCGGCCGGCCGCCGGTGCCGGGGCAGTACGGCACCCCGGTCTCGTCCCCGACGGGGCGGCCCGGCCCTCCGCCGGCCTCGGCCAGCGAGGGCGACCACACGGTGTTCATGCCCCGGCTGCCCGGCTGAGCCGGGGGCCACGGTGACCCTCCGATACGCTCAGGGTCGTTGACGACCTGCGGCGCGAGGAGCGAGACCGGTGTCTGATCTGTCCCAGATCGTGAAGGCCTACGACGTCCGCGGGACGGTGCCGGACCAGTGGGACGAGCGGGTGGCCGAGGCGCTCGGGGTCGCGTTCACGCAGGTGCTGAACGACTCCGGCGAGCCGGGCGATGCGGTGCTGATCGCGCACGACATGCGCGCCAGCGGCCCCGGTCTCGCCGCCGCCTTCGCCGCCGGCGTCCGGGGCGAGGGTCGTACGGTCATCGAGCTGGGTCTGGCCTCGACCGACATGCTCTACTACGCCTCCGGGTCGCTCGGGCTGCCCGGCGCGATGTTCACCGCCAGCCACAACCCGGCGCAGTACAACGGCATCAAGATGTGCCGCTCCGGGGCGCGGCCGGTCGGGCAGGACAGCGGACTGGCCGAGATCCGTGACCGGGCGCAGGCGCTGCTGGACTCCGGCGCCATCCGGGGGGCGGGGGAGCCCGCCGCCCCGGCCGAGCAGCGCGACCTACGCGCCGACTACGCGGGTTACCTGCGCAAGCTGGTCGACCTCTCCGGCATCCGGCCGCTGAAGGTGGTGGTCGACGCCGGCAACGGCATGGGTGGCTGGACCGTGCCGACGGTGCTGGGTGACGCCGCCCTGCCGGCGCTGCCGCTGGAGATCGTGCCGCTCTACTTCGAGCTGGACGGCACCTTCCCCAACCACGAGGCCAACCCGCTGGACCCCAAGAACCTGGTCGACCTCCAGCGCGCGGTGGTGGAGCACGGCGCCGAGATCGGGCTCGCCTTCGACGGCGACGCCGACCGGTGCTTCGTGGTGGACGAGCGCGGCGAGCCGGTGTCGCCGTCGGCGATCACCGCGCTGGTGGCGGCCCGCGAGCTGGCGAAGCACCCCGGCTCCACGGTGATCCACGGCCTGATCACGTCCCGCGCGGTGCCGGAGATCATCCGCGAGCAGGGTGGCAACCCGGTGGTGGCCCGCGTCGGGCACTCCTTCATCAAGGCCGAGATGGCCCGGACCAACGCCATCTTCGGGGGCGAGCACTCCGCGCACTACTACTTCCGGGACTTCTGGTTCGCCGACACCGGCATGCTCGCCGCCATGCACACCCTGGCCGCGCTGGGCGAGCAGTCGCTGCCGCTGTCGGTGCTGGCCGGTGAGTACGAGCGGTACGTCGCCTCCGGCGAGATCAACTCCACGGTGGCCGACCAGGCCGCCAAGGTGGCCGAGGTGCGGGCGGCGTACCCGGACGCGGAGGTCGACGAGATGGACGGGCTCACGCTGCGCTTCCCGGACGGCGCGTGGTTCAACCTCCGTGCCTCCAACACCGAGCCGTTGCTGCGGCTGAACGTCGAGGCGCCGACCCGAGCGAGGATGATCTCCCTCCGCGACGAGGTGCTCGACAGCGTTCGCCGATAAGATCGCCTGCGCCCGGTCGGCACCGCCGACCGGTGACACCGCACACGTGGAAGGAGCCGCGCCGTGGCCCTGGACCCGCAGTTGCTGGAGATCCTCGCTTGCCCGGACACGCACCACGCCCCGCTGGACTACGACGCACAGGCGCAGACGCTGACCTGCACCGAGTGCGGCCGGGTCTTCGAGGTGCGTGACGACGTCCCGGTGCTGCTGCTGGACGAGGCACGTCCGGGCCGGGTGGAGCGGTCGTGATCGACGGTACGGCCGGTGTGAGCGGTCGCCGCGACCCCGACGAGGCCCTGCTGGACAACCCGGACGCGCTCGCCGAGCACGATCCGGGTGGGATGCTGCGCCACACCGCCTCGGGCGGTGCGCAGGTCCGCGAGTCGGCCTCCCTGGCCGCCGAGGCGAACCTGGCGGTGCTGGCCGACGAGGGGCGGCCCCGCGCGGTCGTCAT
>NZ_JBFAMU010000708.1:0-2044 GCF_040656655.1 Micromonospora sp. NPDC049799 | reverse complement strand
GTCGCAAGTGACGGTGCGCAACCGCGGCGCGCTGGCGGCCATGGCCGCCGGCGTTGCCGCGCTCACCGTCGCCGCGCTGGTGGCGTGCGGCTCCCAGCCGGCCGGGAACGTCGGGTCGGAGGAGGCCGAGGACCTCGCCACCACCAGCCCGAGCCCGACCCCGACGGCCGCCGGTCCGGCGGTCCCCGTCGCCAAGGGCGAGCTGCCCAGCGGTGCGGAGACCGTGCCGCCGACCAAGCTGGTCATCCCGGGAATCGACGTCACGGCCACCGTGAACGCCGTCGGGATCAACCAGAAGACCGACGAGTTCGAGGTGCCACCCAGCGTCGACCAGATCGGCTGGTACCGCTACGGCCCCGGCCTGGAGGCGAAGACCGGGTCGGTGGTGATCGCCGGTCACGTCGACAGCGCCACCCAGGGCAAGGGCGCGTTCTTCCGGCTGAAGGAACTCGACCAGGGCGACACCATGACGGTGACCGGCAGCGACGGCAGGGCCCGTACGTACCGCGTCGTCGCCCGGGAGGAGTACCAGAAGACGAAGATCCCGCTGGAACGGTACTTCGCCCGGGACGGCAAGCCCCGTCTCACCCTGATCACCTGTGGTGGCCCGTTCGACGCCGAGGCCCGCAGGTACCGCGACAACATCGTGGTCACCGCGGTGCCGGCGTGAGTTTCCCGACGCGCCCGTCGGCTGCCCGACCTGCCGGCTGACGTGGCCGCGCCGAGCCGGGGCGGGAGGAGACGCTTCCGCCCCGGCTCCGGCGTCCGGTGGGCGGCACCCCGGCCGTTAGGCTGAACCGTGATGGCATACCTGGATCACGCGGCGACCACTCCGATGCTCGACGAGGCACTGGAGGCGTACGTCGCCACCGCTCGCGAGGTCGGCAACGCGTCCTCCCTGCACGCGTCGGGCCGTCGTGCCCGGCGGCGGGTGGAGGAGTCGCGGGAGCGGGTGGCCGCCGCGCTGGGGGCCCGGCCCTCCGAGGTCATCTTCACCGGGGGCGGCACGGAGAGCGACAACCTCGCCGTCAAGGGCATCTTCTGGGCCCGCCGCGCGGCCGACGTCCGCCGTACCCGGGTGGTCTCCAGCGCCGTCGAGCACCACGCCGTGCTGGACGCCGTGGACTGGCTGACCGGCCACGAGGGCGCGGAGGTCGGCTGGCTGCCGGTCGACGCCGCCGGCCGGGTGAGCCCCGACGACCTGCGCGCCGAGTTGGCCGCCCACGGCGAACGGGTCGCCGTGGTGACGACCATGTGGGCCAACAACGAGGTCGGCACCCTCCAGCCGGTCGCCGAGTTGGCGGCCGTCGCCGCCGAGCACGGCGTGCCGTTCCACACCGACGCGATCCAGGCCGTCGGGCAGGTGCCGGTCGACTTCGCCGGCAGCGGGGTCTCCGCGCTGACCGTCACCGGGCACAAGCTCGGCGGGCCGACCGGCGTGGGCGCACTGCTGCTCGCCCGCGACGTGGCGGCCACGCCGCTGCTGCACGGCGGCGGCCAGGAACGGGACATCCGCTCGGGCACCCTCGACACCGCCGGCATCGTGGCCTTCGCGGTGGCGGTGGAGGCCGTCGTGAAGGGCCAGCAGGAGTACGCGGCCCGGGTCGCCGCCCTCCGCGACGACCTGGTCGAGCGGGTCCGCGCGGCGGTGCCCGAGGTCATCTTCAACGGCGACCCCACCGAGCGGCTGCCGGGCAACGCGCACTTCTCCTTCACCGGCTGCGAGGGCGATGCGCTGCTGCTCCTGTTGGACGCGCAGGGCATCGCCTGCTCGACCGGCTCGGCCTGCTCGGCGGGGGTGGCGCAGCCCTCGCACGTGCTCCTGGCGATGGGTGCCGACGACGACCGGGCCCGCTCCTCGCTGCGCTTCACCCTCGGCCACACCAGTACGGGCGCCGACGTCGACGCCCTGATCGCGGCCCTACCGGCCGCGGTGGAACGCGCCCGCCGAGCCGCCTCCCTCCGCACCCCCCGCTGACCCCCCACCCCCCACCCCCCCCCCCCCCCCCCCCCGCCCCCCCCCGCCCCCCCCCCCCCCCCCCCC
>NZ_JBFAMU010000707.1:0-2053 GCF_040656655.1 Micromonospora sp. NPDC049799 | reverse complement strand
GACCTCGGCGTGTGCGGTCGGGTCCCGTAGCTGGACAACGCTGCTGGTGCCCTCGCCGACGATCTCCCCGGATATGACGACGATGGCACCGAACGTGTGACCGACCCGACGGGAGGCCCGGCATGACCGCCCCGACCGGCCGACGTCCCCGGCACGTGACCGTCGAGGGCCGGCGGGTCTGCCACCGCGTCGACGGCGACGGCCCCCCGGTGCTGCTGCTGCACGGCATCGGCCGCACCCTGCGCGACTTCGACGACCTGCACGAGCGGCTCGCCGGCAGCTTCCGCGTGCACAGCGTCGACCTGCCCGGGTACGGCAACTCGCTGCCGATGACCGCGCCGTACACCCTGCCGAACCTGGCCCGCTTCGTCGGGCACTACCTGGACGCGGTCGGCGTGGACCAGCCCGTACGCCTGGTCGGCAACTCCCTCGGTGGGGCGATCGCCATGCGGTTCGCCGCCACCGAGCCGGACCGGGTCGCCAGCCTCGCGCTGGTCAACCCCGCCGGCTTCGGCCGGGAGGTGACCATCGCGCTCCGGCTGCTCGCCCTGCGCCCCCTGGGCCGGCTGCTGCTGCGACCCACCCGGTACGCGGCCCGCCGCGCCGAGCTGTCGCTGTTCCACGACCCGGCGCACGTCACCGCCGAGCGGATCGCGTACGCGCTGGAGGTCGCCCGCCAGCCGCACGCCGCCCGGGTGATGCTGGAGACCGCCCGCAACCTCGGCACCTTCCGGGGCGTCAGCCCGCAGTGGCGCGAGGAACTGCTGGCACAGGTGGAGCAGCTCGACGTGCCCACGCTGGTGGTGTGGGGCGACCGGGACCTGATCCTGCCGGCGACCCACCTCGACGCCGCCCGCGCGCGGCTGCCCCGGGCCCGCACGCACCTGTTCGACAAGTGCGGACACATGCCGCAGATCGAGTGCGCCGAAGAGTTCCACGACCTGTTGCGCGACTTCTGGGCCACCGACTGTGACCGCACGGCCGTGGACGACAGCCCGGCGGGCACCGACAGCGGTCCGGCGGGCGGCGCCGACGGGCGGGAGCGGATGGCGGAGGCCGGCTGAGACGTCAGGGTGCGGTGCTGCCCCGCTTCTCCTCCTGGGCCAGCACCGCCTCCCGGCGCTCCGGGTCGTCCCGGTCGGCCAGCTCGGCGGCGAGCCGGGGATCGCCCATCAGCCGCTCACCGTTGCGGTACAGCAACGCCTCGAACCCGCCGGTGTACGGGCAGGCCAGGTCCCCGAGGGCCCGGGTCGGGTCGTACCGGCAGCCGCCGCAGTAGTCGCTGATCTCGTCGATGTGCCGGCCGTCCACCGCGTACGCCCGCGTGTCCACCCGGGCGAGGTCGGCGTACTGGCTCATGCCGATGACGGTCGCGTTCATCACCCAGTCGGTTCCGTCGACGAAGGACCGCTGGAACCAGTCGGCCAGCTCCGCCGGACGCCAGCCGCGCTGCAACCCGTAGTTGCCGAGCACGAGCAGCCGCTGCGAGTGGTGGGCCCAGGCCCGGTCACGGACGCCGGCGAGCACGTCGGCGAGGCACCGGGCCTCCACCGCGTCCGCGTCGAGCCGGTCGAACCACTCCGGCAGCGGCTCGGCGGCGGCGAGCCAGCCGGCGCCCCGGAAGCGGGGCTCGAAGTACCAGTAGAGCTGCCACAGGAACTCCCGCCAGCCGAGCACCTGCCGGATGAACGGCTCCACCGCCGCGCGGGGCGCCGACCCGTCCCGCCACGCCCGCTCGGCCGTCCGGATCGCCGGCTCCGGGTGCAGCAGCCCGAGGTTGAACGAGGACGACAGCACGCTGTGCGCGAGCACCGGGTCCTCGACGCTCATCGCGTCGGCGTAGCGGCCGTACTCCGGCAGCCGGTGCCGGACGAAGTGCCGCAGCCGGGCGTCGGCCTCGGCGTGCGTGGCCGGGTACCGCCGGGGCCCGTCCCGGCCGACGAACCGCACCCCGTCGGCCGCCCACCGGTCGAGGTCACGGCGGACCTCGGCGTCGATGTCGTCCTCGACGACCACCGGTGGCGGGGGCACGTCGAGGGTGTCGGCGGGGGAG
>NZ_JBFAMU010000706.1:0-2054 GCF_040656655.1 Micromonospora sp. NPDC049799 | reverse complement strand
GCGCCGGACGCGAACTCCGCGCCGTGCCGGTTGGCGCCCGGGAGGGCCGCGTACAGGTCGCCGGGGCGAACCTCCTGGCTGGCGTGGGTCACCCCGGTCACCACCAGCTCGGCGGCGCCCTTCGGGGGCTCGGTGGCGAGCCGGGCGGCGAGGTCGCCCAGGCGGACACCGCTCACGGTGCGGGGACGAGGATTGCCGGACACGGCGTCAGACCCTACCCGGTCGTCCGGTTCGCGCCGAACAGCCGCCCCGGTGGTTCGTCCGCACCCACCGATCATGTCGCGCCGGTCCCGGTCAGCGCGGAAAGACCTCGAACTTCGGCGCGGCGGCGCTCGACGGCGGCACCCGGTAGTGGCGCAGGGTGAACTGCATCATCTCCCGGAACGCGGGCGCGGCGATGTCGCCGCCCCCACCCGCCGGGGTGTGCGCGAAGACCGCGATCACGTACCGGGGCTTCTCCGCCGGGGCCATGCCGATGAACGACGCCACCTCGCCCGGCTGCTTCTGCCCGTCGGCCAGCCGCCAGCCGGTGCCGGTCTTGCCGGCGATCCGGTAGCCGGGGACCGCGGCGGCGAGCCCGGTCGCGTCGTCGACGGTGGTGACCGCCTCCAGGATCGTCCGCAGCTCGGCGGCGGTGTCCGGGCTGAGCACGGACCGGGTCTTCGGGGGCTCCGGCTTCGTCCGCTTCCCGTCCGGCCCGATCACCTCCTGGACGAGGTGCGGCTGGACGTACGTGCCGTCGTTGGCGATGGTGGCGTACGCGGCGGCCATCTGCAGCGGGGTGGCGTCGACGCTGTGCCCGATCGGCACCGAACCTTCCGCCGATCCGCTCCACTCCTCGGCGGGCAGCAGCCGGCCGCTCGCCTCGCCGGGCATGCCGACCCCGGTCGGCTCGCCCAGCCCGAAGCGCTTCTGGTAGTCGATGAGCCGGTCGCGACCGAGCTGGTCGGCGATGGCGATGGTGCCGACGTTGGAGGAGTACGCCATCATCCCGGGCAGGCTCATCCGCCGGCCGTCGGCCCGGTGCGAGTCGGAGAACTCGTAGCCGCCCTTGACGACGCTGTTCGGCACCGGGAACGTGGTGTCCTTCGTGATCACGCCCTCCTGGAGGGCGGCGCCGAAGGTGATCGCCTTGTGCACCGAGCCGGGGTCGACCACGAAGCTGGTGGCCGCGTCCACCCGGTCGGTCGGCTCGCTCGGGATGGGTTTGGCGGCGTTGTAGGTCGGGTGGCTGGCCTGGGCCAGCACCTCGCCGGTGGCGACCTCGATGACCACGGCCGCCCCGGTGCTGCCCTGGACCTGCGCCATCTGCCGACCCAGGATCACCTGCACCATGAACTGCAGGTCCCGGTCGACGGTCAGCTGCAGGGAACTCCCCGGCTTGGCCTTCGTCGTCTCGCTGTAGCCGCCGGGGATCGGCGCGGCCAGGTCACCGAGGCCGACCTCGTACGTCCGCTCGCCGTCCACGCCGGCCAGCAGGTCGTCGTAGCGGGCCTCCAGCCCCTCCAGCCCAACCATGTCCTGGCTGGTGAAGCCGATCAGGTTCGCGGCGAGGTCACCGCCGGGCACCTCCCGCCGCTCGTCGCGGTGGGTGTTGATGCCGGGCAGCTCCAGCGCCATGACCTTCCGGGCCTGCGCGATGTCGACACCCCGGGCGAGGTACTCGAACTGCGAGTCGGCGCCGCCGGGCCGCTTGCGCGGCGCCATCCGCTCGGCCAGCTTCGAGGCGGGGATGCCGAGCAACGGCGAGAGCGCCCGCGCGGTGGCCGCGACGTCCTTGACCTGGGTCGGGTCGGCGTAGACGTACCGCGCCTCGACGCTGTGCGCGAGGGCCGCGCCGGACCGGTCGTAGATGGCGCCGCGCGGCGCCGGCAGGGTCACCGTGCGCAGGCGGTCCTGGATGCCCGCGTCCGCGTACGCCGGAGCCTCCACGGCCTGGAGCGCGACGAGCCGGATGCCGATGACCGCGAACAGCGCCAGCGTCAGCACGGTCCCGAGCCGCATCCGGCGGCGTGGGTCGGCCAGCCGCGGCGGCTTCGGCGGCTTGCGCGAAC
>NZ_JBFAMU010000705.1:0-2058 GCF_040656655.1 Micromonospora sp. NPDC049799 | reverse complement strand
GTTGGGGGGGGGCGCGCGGTGGTCTTCTGAGCCGTGGTGGTCGTTCTGTGGGGCCGCCCGCCCCGGCCGATGCCGGCGGGCGGTCGCCTGCCGGCGGGGGTTGACCGGCCGCGGCCCGCTCTGCGGGCCGCCTTGATCTAGAAAGCGAACGATTCGGCAGGCATACCGGCTGGACGCCTGAGACTTGACCAGCGGTCAAGGAGCGCTACCAGACGGCGCACTTGACCGGCGTGGTCCCCACGAAGTGGGAAGGGCCGGCCCAGTATTTCGGACCAGCCCTCTGACCTGCGCTTTCACTCTGTCGGGACGGCCGGATTCGAACCGACGACCCCTTGACCCCCAGGCAACTAACACGGGGCGGTGAGCTGCTGCTGCACCCCGGCTGAGCCGTCCGAAGGGTCCTCCGGGGTCCACGTTCGTCCGTGGGCGTCCGGCCCGATGGTCACCCAGTTAGTCACTCGGCCGTTGATGGGGCGGTTACCCATAGACCTCAAGCTCGGCACCAGGTCCGAAGTTGTTGCTCGCTGTCAGGCAGGTTGTAGCGGCTGAGCAGCCTGGGCGCGGCTGGCAAGACACCGCTGCTCAACACTGTCCAGAGGGCTCTCTGCTGGGTTGGGGTGAGGTCGGCGAATCCCACACCGTCGGGTATCGGCCCGCCGGGGAAGGCTGCGTCCAACAGCGCGGTGAGCAGGGTAAAGGCATCTGCGGTGTGATCAGCGGAAGCGGCCCTTTCGGCTAGGACGTCGATTCGATCACCGGCGACTTCGGGAGTTAATTCTGCGATCGTGAGGGCCGCCATGCCGGCCATGTCACCTTCGAGGAACGGCCAATAGGGCACGGGTTCAGTGGCCCCGAAGAGGCATCCATAGAGTTCGCTGACCAAGGATCGGTCCGGATTCCTCAGGATTCTCGACAGGCCCAACACCGCCGACCAGCGCTCGGCACGGTTGACGCTGCCTCGCCGGTTAGAAAGCGCGTCGACCAATGCTTCGCCGCCGTTAGGGCACCCGAGGCCCGCCGCGACACAGGCAGCTGCCGCGACGACCGGACCCGGCTCCCGCCGGATCAGACCGGCCAACGCTGGGCCAACCAAGCCCTCTTCCTCAGGAAACCAGGCGAGCAGGTAAGCGGCATACAGCCGGACCGCAGCCTCCGAGGCTTCCAGCGCTGCCACGTAGACAGGCACCCCGACCCGCACCGCGTCGTACGCCTCTATCGTCCACCGCTGCTCGTCACGGTCTGCCTCGACGTCGCCCCATTCGGCTCGCCGTTCCCGTGCGCTGCGCTCCTCCTCATTCGGTGCCGCTGCGATCCAGTCTCGATGCTCCGCTTCCAACTCCTCTCGGCTCAATGGCGCGCGGCGTTGGGCCTCAGCCCTCATGTCTGATGGATCAGGACGATCGCTGAGCCATGAACTCTCATCGCCCACCGCGATCGCCGCCAACACCTGGCAGGCAGCAAAGCGGTCCGGGGCCGCCGGATCAGCAACAATGTCGATCAAGTGAGGGGCTACCGCAGCACTAGCCTCGAACCGGGAGCCCTGATGCACGAGCAGGTCGACGAGATCGCCGTATGCACCTTGGCGGACCTCCTGGCTGTCTGACCTGATAGAGCGGAGTAGGGCCGGGATCTCGACGGAAGGGCCGTAGGCATGGCTCGCCGACGACCAGTCAACCTCTTCAGCGGGTACCGAGCGCTGGGACATCCGACCACCTTAGGTGTGAAAGCCGCTGGTGCTGTCAGCCCTAGCCCAGGCGATTCCATCCCGTCTGCCCTCGACCCGCCCTTTTGGGGAGCGGGCCACCGCCCGGCCCGCCATGTCAAGCGGACATTGACGCACGTACGGACGCTGGCGGGTCGGGCGGTGGTCTGCTCGGCTCGCCCGGGTCGAGGGCAGGCGGGATGGCCTACCGCAACCACCCACGGACCGTGCCTCGCTGGCGGGTCTTGGCCATCCTGGAGCCGGAGCGCCCCCGCCGGAGGCGCAGTAGCCGCAACCCCGCGATTGCCGCCAGCTCGCCGACGCGGCTGGCGTGCGCTCCCCTACGCCGCGCGGGC
>NZ_JBFAMU010000704.1:0-2072 GCF_040656655.1 Micromonospora sp. NPDC049799 | reverse complement strand
TCTACGTCGAACACAACACCCCCAAAGACGGCAACGTCCCCAACAGCCGCCACCCCCTCGCCGACCGCGACGACCTCCTCATCGCCCACGTCACCGCGTTCAACCAGCTTTTCTGGGACACCGGCACCACCCGCACGACTGTCGTGGACCACGGGGTCGTCGCCCCGTCGGCGCACTACACCGGGGAACTGGACCGGCTCGCCGTGGTCATCAACGAGCCGGTACGCCGCTGGCGGGTCACCGGCACCGACCTGCTGCCCCGCTTCGCGGAGATCGCCCCGCTGGACGTCTTCGGCATGAAGGTCGCCGGCCTGGCCGACCACCTCGGCCTGCCCGCCGACCGGATCACCAGCCACGACGACGTGCCGCAGGCGCGCATGCACGCCGAGCTGGGGCGGCGGCGGGCGTACCTGCACCTGTGCCGGTGGACCTCCCTGGGTCTCAGCCTCATCGAGGCGATGACGATCGGCATGCCGGTCGTCGCGCTGGCCACCACCGAGGCGGTGATGGCGGTGCCGCCCGGCGCCGGAGCCCTCGCCACCCGGATCGACACCCTGCTGGACGCGGCCCGCCGGTTCATGGAGGACCCGGCGGAGGCGCGCCGCACCGGCGCGACGGCCCGTGCCGTCGCCCTCGACCGGTACGGGCTCGACCGATTCCTCGCCGACTGGGACCGGCTGCTGGAGGAGGAAACATGCGCA
This sequence comes from Micromonospora sp. NPDC049799, assembly GCF_040656655.1. Lineage (NCBI taxonomy): Bacteria > Bacillati > Actinomycetota > Actinomycetes > Micromonosporales > Micromonosporaceae > Micromonospora > Micromonospora sp. NPDC049799. The sequence continues at coordinate 1,371 of NZ_JBFAMU010000704.1, read as the reverse complement.
TCGCGATGATCTCGGAGCACGCCAGCCCGCTCGCCATCCTCGGCGGCGAGGACGCCGGTGGACAGAACACGCACGTCGCCGAACTCTCCGCCGCCCTGGTCGCCGCCGGGCACGACGTACGGGTCTACACCCGACGCGACGCCGTCGACCTGCCGGTGTCCGTCCGGAGCGCGGACGGCTACGAGGTGGTGCACGTGCCGGCGGGGCCGGCCGAGCCGCTGGCCAAGGACGCGCTCCTGCCGCACATGAAGGAGTTCAGCCGCTGGGTGGTCGACCGGTGGCGAAGCGACGACTGGACGCCCGAGGTCATCCACGCGCACTTCTGGATGAGCGGCCTGGCCGCGCTGGCCGCCAGCCGGCAGACCGGTGTGCCGGTCGTGCAGACGTACCACGCCCTCGGGGTGGTCAAGCGCCGCCACCAGGGCGTGCAGGACACCAGTCCGGCGCGGCGGATTGGGTACGAGCGGGAGCTGGGTCGCTCGGTGGACCGGGTGATCGCCCAGTGCCAGGACGAGGTGGGCGAGCTGGTCCGGATGGGGGTGCCCCGGTCCCGGATGACGGTCATCCCCTCCGGGGTGAACCTCGGCACCTTCGCGCCGCTCGGCCCCGCCGCCGACCGGGACGACGACCGGCCGCGCATCCTCACCGTCGGCCGGCTGGTGGAACGCAAGGGCTTCCAGACCGTCATCCGGGCGATGGCGCACGTGCCGGACGCCGAGTGCGTGGTGGTCGGCGGACCACCGGCCGGCCTGCTGGAGAGCGACCCGTACGCCCGGCGGCTGCGGGCCCTCGCGGGCACCTGTGGTGTGGCCGACCGGGTGAAGCTGGTCGGTGCCGTGCCCCGCGAGGAGATGGGCCGCTGGTACCGGTCGGCGGACCTGCTGGTCGCCGCCCCCTGGTACGAGCCGTTCGGCCTGACCCCGCTGGAGGCGATGGCCTGCGGGGTGCCCGTCGTCGGCACTGCCGTGGGCGGCATCAAGGACACCGTGGTCGAGGGCGTCACCGGTGACCTCGTGCCGGCCCGGGATCCGCGCGCCCTGGGTGAGGCGATCCAGCGCCTCCTCGACGACCGGATCCGGCGGTTCGCGTACGCGACCGCGGCGCGGGAACGGGCCCGCCGGACGTACTCGTGGGCGGCGACGGCGGAGCGCCTGACCGCGGTCTACGAGGAGGTGGCCGCGGTCCGCCGGCCCATCCGGGTGGTGGCCGGATGACCGGGCCGACGCTCGTCGACTGTCACCTGGCGAACCTGGCCGCCGCGCTGCTGCCCTACCGGCAGGCCGCCGAACGCCTCTCCACCTGGGGCACCGAACTCGCCTGGACCCTGGCCCGAGGCGGACGGCTGCTGGTGGCCGGCAACGGCGGCAGCGC
>NZ_JBFAMU010000703.1:0-2083 GCF_040656655.1 Micromonospora sp. NPDC049799 | reverse complement strand
GGCGGATCGACGCCGCGCTCGACGCCGGCGCGACGGTCGACCTGCACGCCGGGCTGGCGGCCGACCTGCCGCTGCTGGTGCTGGCCCGGCTGGTCGAGCTGCCCGACGCCCCGGTGGAGGCGGTCAAGGAGTTCGCGCGGGCCGCCCTGGAGCTGTTCTGGGCGCCCCTGGACAGCGACCGCCAGCTCGCCCTGGCCACCGAGGTCGGGCGGTTCCACGGGGTACTGCGGGAGTTCGCCGGGACCGGGGGCGGCCTCGCCGCGTCCCTGCGGGCCGCCGGGCACCCGCCCGACGTGGTGGTCGGCGCCCTGTTCTTCCTGCTGGTCGCAGGCCAGGAGACCACCTCACAGTTCCTCACGCTGCTGCTGCACCGGCTCGTCGGGGAGCCGGCGGTCCGCGCCGGCCTGCGGGACGGGACGGTCGCCGCCGCCGACGTCGTGGAGGAGGGGCTGCGGCTGGAGCCGCCGATCGTCACCTGGCGGCGGGTGGCGGCGGTGGACACGGTGCTGGGTCGGACGGCGGTGCCGGCGGGCACCAGCATCGTGCTCTGGCTGGCCCGCGCCGGGCGCGACCCCTCCGTCGTGGACCTCCCGGACGAGTTCCGCCCCGGCCAGCGCGGCTCCCGCCGGCACCTGGCCTTCGGTGCCGGCACCCACCGCTGCGTCGGCGACCAGCTCGCCCGGATGGAGGCGGCGGTCGTGGTCGACGAGGTCGCGCCGCTGCTGGACGGCGTGACCGTCGTCCGGCCGCCGTGGTGCCCGGACAACCTCACCTTCCGGATGCCCGACGCCTTCGTCGTCCGCCGGCCACACCGCCGGCCCGGTCCGCAGGTCGCCCTTCGCGCACTGTCGAGCTGATGGTCAGCTGATCTCCTCGGCCCACGCCCGCCAGTCGTCCAGCACGCCGTGCAGCTCCGGGGTGAGCCAGCCGGGCGCGGACCGCCGGAACACGCCGGGGTCCATCGCCCCGGCACCGGCCGGCAGCGCGCCGAGCAGGTTCGGCACCAGGTCGCTGACGTTCGTCCAGTGCACCAGCTCCGGCTCGGCCGGCCAGGCGCCGATCACCACCCCGGCCGGTACGGCCCGGCGCTCCAGAGCCTCCAGGGTGAGTGCGGTGTGGTTGAGCGTGCCCAGGCCGGCGCGGGCCACCACCACCGCCGGGCAGCCGAGCGACACGGCGAGGTCGGCCACCGTCCACGGCTCCCCCGACGGCCGCAGCCCCATCGGCACCAGCAAGCCGCCGGCACCCTCGACCAGCACCAGGTCGTGCTTGTCGACCTCCTCGCGGACCGCGTCGACCGCCGTGTACAACTCCAGCGGCGGCAGCTCCGCGACCCGGGCCGCCGCCAGCGGGGCGAGCGGGTCGGGGAAGCTCGCCAGGGTGCGGCCGGTCAGCGGGGCGGCCAGCCGGGTCACTGCGTCCACGTCGCCGGGCTCGCCGGTCGCCGTACCGGTCTGGCCGGGTTTGACCACCGCGACCCGCAGCCCGGCGGCCTGCGCCGCCGCCGTGATCGCCGCGGTCACCACCGTCTTGCCCACCTCGGTGTCGGTGCCGGTCACCAGCACCGGCCCCCGCCACGGGTCGCTCACGGCGCCACCTCGGCTCGCGACTGCGGGGCTCGCAGACCCGGCTCACTCCTCGCGCTCACGGCGCACACTCCACGATGACCTCCAGAGCCCGCTCGAAGTCCGCCCGGGGCACCCCGGCGCCGATCGTCAGGCGCAGGCGGGAACGGCTGTCGGGGGTCGACGGCGGGCGGAAGCAGCCGACGGCGACGCCCCGGTCGCGGCAGTCCGCCGCCCAGGCGGTCGCCGCCTCCGGGCCCGGCGCGGTCACCGAGACCACCGCCGCGTCGGGGGCGGACACGTCCAGCCCGGCCGCGCGCAGCCGACGGACCACCAGCGCCACCCGGTCGGCCAGCTCGGCCCGCAGGTCGTCGCCCACGCGGGCCACCTCGACGGCGGCGTGCACGCCGGCCACCACCGCCGGGGGCGGCGCGGTGTCGAAGATGAAGGTCCGCCCGGTCTCGACCAGGTGCCGGACGAACGCGGCCGGGCCGGCGACCACACCGCCCGCCCCGCCG
>NZ_JBFAMU010000702.1:0-2083 GCF_040656655.1 Micromonospora sp. NPDC049799 | reverse complement strand
ACGTACGGCACGAACTGCCGGCCGGCCATCCGTACCGGGTACATGTTCTCCACCGGCGCCCGCTGGCCCGGACCACGTGGGCGCCGCCCTCCGCCAGCTCGGCGGACGGTTCGGGATCAACCTGACCGAGGTCCGCCAGCTCGCGACCGGCGCCCACGTGGTCCGGGCCAGCGGGCGTACCGCCGGCCTGCTCCGGGCGCTCGCCCTGCGCGGCGACGTCGAGTACGCCGAGCCGGACACCCCCATGTACGCGCTGTCCACCCCGAACGACCCGAGCTACCCCCAGCAGTGGCACTACTACGAGGCGACGGGCGGCATCAACGCCCCGACGGCCTGGGACACGGCCGCCGGCACCGGCGTGGTCGTGGCGGTCCTCGACACCGGCCGCACCGCCCACCCGGACCTGGACGCCAACACCGTGGCCGGGTACGACTTCATCAGCACCTCGACGAACTCCCGGGACGGCAACGGCCGCGACGCCAACCCGCAGGACGAGGGCGACTGGAACGCCACCGACGGCGAGTGCGGCATCGGCTCGAAGGCCAAGAACTCCAGCTGGCACGGCACCCACGTGGCCGGCACGATCGCCGCGGTGAGCAACAACGGCGTCGGCGTGGCCGGTGTCGCCCCCAACGCCCGCATCCAGCACGTCCGCGTGCTCGGCAAGTGCGGCGGCTCCACCTCGGACATCGCCGACGCCATCGTCTGGGCCTCCGGCGGTTCGGTCCGCGGCATCCCGGCCAACCCCACGCCGGCGAAGGTCATCAACATGAGCCTCGGCGGCAGCGGTGCCTGCAGCCGGACGTACCAGAGCGCCATCACGTCGGCGGTGCGCCGCGGCGCGACGGTCGTCGTCTCGGCCGGCAACAGCAACGCCAACGCCAGCGGCTTCAGCCCGGCCAGCTGCGCCGACGTCGTCACCGTGGGGGCGCTCGACCGGGAGGGCAACCGCGCCTTCTACTCCAACTACGGCACCGCCGTCGACGTCTCCGCGCCCGGTGGCGAGGTGCGTCGGGAGACCGACCCGGCCGGCACGAAGACCACGCCGGAGAACGGCGTGCTGTCCACGATGAACGCCGGCACCACCACGCCGGGCAGCGCCAGCTACACGGCGTACATGGGCACCAGCATGTCGGCGCCGCACGTCGCCGGCATCGCGGCGCTCATGCTCGGCAAGCGGCCGACGCTGACGCCGTCGGGCGTCGAGTCGGCCCTCAAGGCCAACGCCCGGGCGATCCCGGGCACCTGCTCCGGTGGATGCGGTGCGGGCCTGGTGGACGCCGCCGCCACCGTCGGCGCCGTCTGACCCCGCCGGCTCCTCCGGCGTACGCGTAGCGCACGGCACCCCTTCCGGCTCCACGACGGGCCAGCAGGGGTGCCGTGTCCGCGGTCAGCCCTGACGTGCCTTCTGGCGCCGGTCGCTCTTGTTGATGACGAAGGTGCGCCCACGGCGGCGTACCACGATCGAGTTCATCTTGTTCTTCAACCCCCGCAGGGAGTTCCTGACCTTCATCGCCTTCCGTCCCATCTCCGGTGATCCGGGCAGCGGTCGCCCCGTGCGGAACCCCGGCCGTCGGTGCCGGCGTCCGGTCCCCGCACGCCTACCCGCCGACGTCCGGGTCACACCGTCGGAGTCCCGACCGGATCCCGGTGGGGACGGTCAGGCCGCAGCCGGTCGGATGACGGTGAACACCGCACCCGCCGGGTCGGCCAGCGCGGCCACCCGCCCGGTCGGCACGTCGTTGGGCGGCACCACCACCCGGCCACCGCGACTCCCGGCCCGCCCGGCCACCTCGTCCGGGTCGGCCACCGCGACGTAGACCATCCAACCGGTGGGCAGCACGCCCGCCAGCGGCGGGGGCAGCGCCAGCCGGCCGGCGACCGGCCGTCCACCGGCGACCAGCAGGGCGTACGAGTCGTCGGGCGCGCCGGGCGGCACGGTGGCGTGCAGGGCGAGGGCGTCGGCGAGGAACCGGTCGGCGTCGGCGGGGGCGGAGGTCATGTACTCGTACCAGGCGGGCCGTCCCGGTCCCGGCGCGACGACGGTGTCGCCCGCGTCGAGCCGGAAGGCGCCGCCGAGTGG
>NZ_JBFAMU010000701.1:0-2093 GCF_040656655.1 Micromonospora sp. NPDC049799 | reverse complement strand
GCCGGCGCGTGTTCGGAGACCGCGACCGCGCCGCGCGCCAGCACCCGCAGCGCCAGCGCCGCGCAGGCGGCGGTGGCCTCGGTGTCGGTACGCGGGGTGTACCGCTCCGGCAGTTCGTACAGCGCCCAGCCGGTGGAGGCGGCGAGGTCCACCGCCCGGTCGAGCTGGTCTCCTGGGCCGGGCTCCACCAGGTGCAACGCCCGGTCGGACACGCCGGTGCCCGCGCGGAACCCGGTGAACGGGTAGAACGCCTCCGCGACCACCGGCGCGGCGGACGCGGGCAGCCGCCACGACACCGGCAGCCGGTGCACCGGCAGGTCCGGGTTGTGCCGCAGCAGCACCGCGACGGCGGACTGCATCGGATCCCAGCTCAGGCCCGTCCAGCGCACGGTCTCGACCGTGGAGAACGGGTCCAGCTGCCCGGGATCACCGACGAACAGCGCCCGTTCCAACCTGCCGGCCACGCGCAACAGGGCGTCCGAGCGCATCTGGTACGCCTCGTCGACGATCGCCCACGGCCAGGATCCCTCGGTGACCGTGGCCCACTTGGCGGCCGTACCGATGATGACGGCCGGACCACCGAGGTCGGCGACCTTCGCGGCGACCCGGACCTGCTCGTGGCCCTTCACCCGCTCGGACGGCCGGTAGTCGGCGGCGGACAGCCGGCCGATCCGCAGGTCGGGCGCCTTGCGGGCGAGGCGGTCGACGAGGTCGTCGACCTGCTCGTTGGTCTGCGCGATGATGATCAACGGCTCGCCGGCGGCGGCCAGTTCGACGGCGGCGCGTACGACGAGGGTCGACTTGCCGGCACCGGGCGGCGAGTCGACGACGACGCCGCGGTGGTCGCCGGAGCGCAGGTCGGCGAGCACGGCCGTGATGACCCGCTCCGCCTCGACGGCGGGCGGCAGCGTCAGCCCCGCGAGCATCATCCGTGTCACCTTCCCATCCCGGCGTTCCCGGACCCTACCGGGCGGACGAGTAGCCGGGCCGGCAGTGGGTACCCGCGGCGGGACCAACGGGGAGGCGATGTCGGGATGGCCAGGTTCCTGTTCACAGCGACCTACACCGCCGAGGGGATCAAAGGGCTGGGCAAGGACGGCGGGACGACGCGCGCCGAGGTCGTCCAGGCGTTGATCGAGAACGCCGGCGGACGCGTGGAGGCGCTGTACTTCGCGTTCGGCGAACACGACCTGTACATCGTCTGCGAGCTTCCCGATCCGGTGGCCGCCGCCGCTCTCGGCATCCAGGTCCGGGCGGCGGGCGGGGTGGAGGCGAGCGTGGTTTCGCTGCTGACACCGGCCGAGATCGACGCGGCGGCCGGAGTCCAGGTGGCGTACCAGCCGCCGGGCCGCTGACCGGCTGGGCGGCACCGCCCATCCAGCAACCATGCGGAGGTGATCCGGGCGTGGCGAAGTTCCTGCTCATGTCGACCTACACCGTCGAAGGGCTCAAAGGGCTGAGCGCGGACGGCGGGACCAAGCGCGCCGACGTCGTTCGGGCGCTGGTCGAGAATGCCGGTGGGCGGATGGAGTCGCTGCACTTCGGGTTCGGCGAGGACGACACGTACGTGCTGTGCGAGCTGCCGGACCACAAGACCGCCGCCGCCCTGGCGATCGCCATCCGGGCGGCCGGTGGGCTGGACACGCGGGTTGTTCCGGTGCTGACTCCGGCGGAGGTGGACGACACCACGCAGATCAACGTTGCGTACGAGCCGCCGGGCAGGTGAGCGGAACCCGGCGGTGGGCGGTCATTTCCCGGCGGGCCGGTACACGTACACCGGCTCCTTCCGGCCCGCCCGCTCCGGGCACCGGCCGGCCGGGCCGCCCACCATGCCGATCGAGCCGTCCTCGCACTTGGCGAGGTACCCGGCACCCATCCAGAAGTCGTCGACGCAGACGAACCAGCGGCACACGCCGACATCCGGGGCGTGGATGAGGGCCCCGCCGCAGTAGGTGTAGCCGAACGGGTTCACCGGTGCCCCGCACTGGTCCTGCGGCGGCACCGGCGGCCGGCTCGGCGACGCGGTCGGGCGGACCGGGGAGACGGTCGGCCGGACCGGGGACGGACGAACCGGGCCCGGGCGGGCCGCCGGC
>NZ_JBFAMU010000700.1:0-2096 GCF_040656655.1 Micromonospora sp. NPDC049799 | reverse complement strand
CGGCCGACGACGCGCTGCGCCGGCGCATCCTGCGGGGCGGCGCGGAGCTGGCCGACCAGGTGGACCGGCGACCGCCGTCGACCGGGCCGGCCGACCCGTTCGCCCTCACCGCCGACTTCGCGGACCTCCTGGGCCAGGGTGGCGACCACTGACGCCCGACCCGTCACGACCGCCCTCGTTCACGGAAACAGTGGCCTCCCCGTCCCGGGAGGCCACTGTTTCCATGTTCGAGCGGCATCGCCCTGGCGCGGGCGCGGGCGCGGGTGCGGCGTCAGGCTTCGTGGCCGTGCGGGCGGGCGACCAGCACCGGGCAGCGGGCGTGCTGGACGAGCGCCTGGCTGACCGAGCCCAGCAGCAATCCCGTGAACCCACCGCGGCCCCGGGAGCCCACCACGACCAGTGCGGCGTCCCCGCTCGCCTCGACCAGTGCCTGCTCCGGCCGGGCCGACCGCAGCACCCGCTCCTCGACGACGAGGTCGGGATGGGCGGCCCGCAGCGCTGCGGCGGCAGCGTCCAGCAGGACGTCCCCGCCCGCCCCCGCTTTCGGCCCGCCCTCCGGCCCGCTCGCGTCCGGGTCCCGTACGTGCGCCAGAACCAGGGTGGCGGCACGTCGGGCGGCCTCGTCGGCGGCGTACCCGACGGCCAGGTCCGCGGACTCCGAGCCGTCCACCCCGACCAGCACCGGACCGTCAAGCGGAACCGGCTCCTCCGTGGGGCGCACCACCAGCACCGGGCAGTGCGCGTGCGCGCTGACCTGCGTACCGACCGAGCCGAGCAGCAGGCCCGCGAACCCGCCCAGGCCCCGGCTGCCGACCACGACGAGGTCCGCCCGACGGGACTCCTCCACGAGCGTCGCGCCCGGCCCGCCGGCCACCTGCCGTACCTCCAGCTCCAGGCCGGGCCACCGCCCGGCCAGCTCCGTCGCGGTCCGGGTCAGCATCTCCTGTGCCGACTCCGAGGGAGCCGGAATCCCCACGTCGTACGGGTTGAGGGGCACGCCGTAGCCGAGCGGGTGCAGGTAGCCGTGCACCAGGTGCAGGGGCGCCGAGCGCTGCACGGCGGCCCGCGCGGCGTGCTCGGCCGCCACCAGGCTCGACGGTGATCCGTCCAGTCCCACCACGACGGGTCGGTTCATCAACAATCCTTCCGGGTCGATCAGGTCATTGTCTGTGCGGTCACGCCGACCCACCGGCTTTTACCCGACACCACCGCCCGGAACACCGGACGGACACGCCGTCGCGCCGGCCGGGGGAGCGGCCGGCGCGACGGTGGACCTGGCCGGGTCAGGACCGTTCGGTCCGCCGGTGATGGCGCACGATGGCCAGCGGGCAGTGCGCGTGGTGCAGCACCGCGTGGCTGACCGAGCCGAGCAGCAGCCCGCCCAGCGCGCCCACACCGGACGCGCCGACGACCACCAGCTGTGCCTTCTCCGACTCCTCGACCAGCACCCGGGCGGGGGTGCCGCGCACCAGCCGGTGCCGCACGGGCACGTCCGGGTAGCGCTCGGTGAAGCCGGTGACCGACTCGGCCAGCGCCCGCTCCTCCTGCTCGCCGAAATCGTTCAGGTCGTAGACCAGGGGCAGGATGTCGCCGGGACCCACCGGCGTCGGGTAGAGCCAGGCGTGCACCGCGACCAGCGGGGCACCCCGGTGAGCCGCCTCCTCGAAGGCGAACGCGACGGCCTCGGTGGACAGCTCGGAGCCGTCGACGCCGACCACCACCGGCCCGTCGGCACGCGCCTCGCCGCGTACCACCAGCACCGGGCACGCCGCGTGGGCGGAGACCCGCAGGGTCACCGAGCCGATCAGCAGGCCGGCGAAGCCACCCAGGCCACGGCTGCCGAGCACCACCAGCGCGGCTTCCCGGGACTCCGTGACCAGCACCGGGGTCGCGGCGCCGTCGACGACCGCGCCGGTGACCGCCACCTCCGGGGAGACCTTGGTCGCCTCGGCGACCGCCTCGGCGACGTACCGCTCGGCCTGGTTGCGCAGGCCGGCGTCGGCCGGCGCGCCGGGCCCCGGGCTCCGCCGCGCGCCCGGGAGGGGGCCGATGAAAGCGTGGCCCACCCGCCGCGCGCGCAGCCGGGTGGGCCCCGC
>NZ_JBFAMU010000699.1:0-2110 GCF_040656655.1 Micromonospora sp. NPDC049799 | reverse complement strand
ACCGGCGGCCCCTGGGGGCGGGGGGGGGGGCCGCCGGGGCGGGGGGGGTCCCCGCGGGGGGGGCCCCCCCCCGCGACCCGGTGGCGGTGTGGGCGACGGCGGCGGCCGACATGGTGCTGAGCTACCTCGCGCTGACCCGGCTCGGCGCGATCCCGGCGCTGATGAACGGCCGGCTGCGGCCGGAGATCGCGGCCGAGTACGTCCGCCGCCTGCGCGGCGTCGGTGTGCTCGCCGACGACGCCCACGTCGCGCTGCTCGCCGGGCACGACCTCGGTGTGCCGGTCATCGGCACGCCCGCCGAGGCGGGCACCGGGGACCCGGCCGCCGCGCCCGCGCACTACCGGCACCACCCGGACGACCCGATCGTCATCACCCACACGTCCGGCACCACGGGCGTGCCGAAGGCGGTGCTGCACTCGCACGCCAGCCTGTTCGCCGCGACCCGGCACCTGCTGTCGATGCCGCAGGCGCAGGGCACCCGCCGGATCCTCAACGCGCTGCCCGCCCCGCACACCGCCACCGTGCTGATGGTCAACCAGGCCCTCGGCAACTCCGCGGAGATGTTCCTCCTCTCCGACCAGGGCGGCGAGCGGGTGCTGGACGCGATCCAGCGGTGGCGGCCCGACGGGGTGTTCGGCTTCTCGGTCACCTGGGCGGAGCTGGCCCGGTTCGACCTGTCGGCGTACGACCTGGACTCGGTGCGGTTGTGGTTCAACACCGGGGACAGCTCGCACGAGCCGCACATCCGTCGGCTGGTGGCGGTCGGCTCCCGGGACGTCATGACCCGCGACGGTGTGACCCGCGTGCCCGGGTCGGTCTTCATCGACGGGCTCGGCTCCAGCGAGATGGGGCACTCGATGTTCCACGTCACCCACACCCGCGACACCGACCGGTACGGCCGCTGCATCGGCCGTCCCTACCGGTTCACGAAGGTGGCCGTCCTCGACGCGCACGGCGACCCGGTGCCGGCCGGCGAGGTGGGCTGGCTCGGCATCGACTCGCCGTCGCTGTTCCGGGGCTACTGGAACGACGCGGTGACCACGTACCGGTTCCGCCAGCGTGGCTGGTACCTCACCGGCGATCTGGTGTACGCCGACGAGGAGGGCCGGTACTACCACGTGGACCGGGCGGTCGACGCGGTCGACGCCGGCGGCGGGAAGCGGTTCTACACGGCGCTGTCGGAGGAGCGGGTCCTCGCCTCCTGCCCGGACGTCACCGACTGCACGGTGGTCATCGTCCGCGAGGGCGACACGGTGGTCACCGACGTGCTGCTGGAGCTGGCCGCCGGTGCGGACGGGACCGAGGACCGCACCGAGCGGGTGCGCGCCGCGCTCGGCGCGGACGTGGGGGCGACGCTGCGCCGGGTGGTGCCGGTCCGCTCCGACGACATCCCGGTCACCGTCACCGGGAAGGTCCGCAAGGTCGTGCTCCGGGAGCGCTACCTCAGCGAGGCGTCCTCATGAGCGCCGTGATCACCGGAATGGGGCTGTTCACCCCGGCCGGACGGGGTGTCTACGCCACGTTCGACGCGCTGTGCGCCGGCAAGTCCGGGCTGGCCCGACCGCCGGAGGACCATCCGGCCGCCGGAAGCCTGGAGGTCGCCGGGGTGCTGCCGGACGTCGACGCGCGTACCGTCGCCTCCGGCCCGGAGGCCAAGGTGCTCGACCGGATCGTTGTCCTCGCCCTGCTCACCGCCGCCGAGGCGCTCGCCGACGCCGGCATCGAGGTGGGCCGGGACGTCGCCCCGGACCGCGTCGCGGTCATCGTCGGCGGCGTCGGTGGCATGGCCACGCTGGAGAGGCAGGTGCTGGCCCGGGCCGAGCGGGGCCGGGCGGCGGTCAGCCCGTACCTGCTCACCGGGATCCTGCCGAACATGCCCTCGGCGCGGATCGCCATCCGGTACGGCATCCGCGGTTACAGCTCGTCGGTCGGTACGGCCTGCGCCTCCGGCGCCCAGGCGGTCGCCGACGGGGTCCGGCTGATCCGCGCCGGGGAGGCCGACGTGGTGCTCTGCGGGGCCAGCGAGGCGCCGCTGTTCCCGACCTTCGCCGACACCTTCGGCAACGCCCGGGCCCTCGCCCGGGGGTGGGACGACCCCACGGCGGCCAGC
>NZ_JBFAMU010000698.1:0-2115 GCF_040656655.1 Micromonospora sp. NPDC049799 | reverse complement strand
CCGGGGGCGACGGCGGTCACCTGGCGGGCGACCGCGTCCGGGTCGGCCGCGAGGTCGGACTTGGTGAGCACGACCAGCGGCTGGGCGCCGGACTCGTGGGCGAGCGACAGCAGGCGCTCGATCCGGCCGATGTCCGGCTCGGGGTGCACCGGCTCCACCACCGCGGCGGTGTCGAGGTTCGCGGCCAGCACCTGGCCGCTGGCGTCCTTGCCGGCGGTACGGCGGATCAGCGCGGTCCGGCGGGGCAGCACGGCCTCGACGGTCACCCGCCCGTCCGGCCACGTGCCGACGAGCACCCAGTCCCCGGCGCACGGCAGGCGGGTCGCGTCGCGGGCGGCGGCGGCCAGCACCGCGCCGCCGACGGTGGCCCGGACCGGGCCGGACGCGCAGAGCACGGTGCAGACGCCCCGGTCGACGCGGGCCACGCGGCCCGGGCGGTGGTCGGCGCGACGGAGGTGGTGCTCCGCCCGGTCGGCGTCCCAGCCGAGGGCGGTCAGATCAACGGTCATGGCATCCTCATCGAGGTCGTCGGTGTGTGGTCCACGCGTGCCGCCGCCGGCATGTCCACCACCTCCTCCGCCTCCGGTGCCGCGTACGCCATCGACGGTAGGGCCGACGACGACGCGCCGAAAGCGATTTCCGGTGGCGGCAGCCCCGCGCGGAGATTCCCCGGCGACTCCGGGGTCCGGGACGACTAGGGTCGAGGAGTGACCACCGATCCGCTCCTGCTGACCGGCGAGGTGGCCGACGCCACCGCGCGCCTGCTGCGGACCGCCGCCAGCTTCGACGACGCCGACCTGGCCGCCGCGTCGCTGCTGCCCGGCTGGACCCGGGGGCACGTGCTGGCCCACGTGGCCCGCAACGCCGACGGGTTCGTCAACCTGCTCACCTCGGCCCGCACCGGCCGTGCCGTGCCGATGTACGCCAGCGCGGCGGCACGCGACGCCGACATCGAGACCGGCGCGCCCCGGCCGCCCGCCGCGCACCTGGACGACCTGCGGCGCTCGGCGGACCGCTTCACCGAGGCGGTGGCCGCGATGCCCGTCGAGGCCTGGGGCGCCCAGGTGCAGACCCGCCGCGGGCCCTGGCCGGCCGCGATGCTGGTCTGGGGGCGGTTGCGCGAGCTGGAGGTGCACCACGTCGACCTGGCCGCTGGCTACCGGCCGGCGGACTGGCCGGAGGCGTTCGGGCACCGACTGCTGCACGAGGTCGCCAGCGGTCTCGCCGCACGCCCCGACGCGCCCCCGATGGTGCTGCGCTTCGACGGCAGCCGTCACGAGCTGGTGATCGGTGACCGGGCGCAGGCACCCACGGTCACCGGTGCCGCACCGGAGCTCGCGTCGTGGCTGATCGGTCGCAGCCCCGGCACCGTGCTGGCCGTCACCCCCGACGGTCCCCTGCCCGACCCACCGGAATGGATATAGACATCCCCATGACCTACAGCGGAGACGTGACGCCCGGCGGTGCGCCGGCGGTACGCGAGCTCGACCGGCTCACCATCACCAAGATCTCGGTGGGCCCGATGGACAACAACGCCTACCTGCTGCGCTGCCGGTCCACCGGCGAGCAGGTGCTCATCGACGCGGCCAACGAGGCACCCCGCCTGCTGGACCTGCTCGGCGACGCCGGGCTTGCCACGGTGGTCACCACCCACCAGCACATGGACCACTGGGTGGCGCTGGAGGAGGTCGTCGCCAAGACCGGCGCCCGGCCGCTGGTGCACGCCGACGACGCCGCCGGCCTGCCGATCGAGGCGGAGACCCTCGCCGACGGCGACACCGTGCCGGTGGGTGACTGCACGCTGGAGGTCATCCACATCAGGGGCCACACGCCCGGTTCGATCGCCCTGCTCCACCGCGACCCGGCCGGCACGCCCCACCTCTTCACCGGCGACAGCCTCTTCCCGGGTGGCGTCGGCAACACCGACAAGGACCCGGAGCGGTTCGCCGCGCTGATCGACGACGTGGAACACAAGCTCTTCGACCGGCTGCCCGACGAGACCTGGTTCTACCCGGGTCACGGCAGGGACAGCACCCTCGGGGCGGAGCGCGCGTCCCTGCCGCAGTGGCGGGCCCGGGGCTGGTGAGCCGGCGCGGCGCCGGGCGGTCGACCCGC
>NZ_JBFAMU010000697.1:0-2116 GCF_040656655.1 Micromonospora sp. NPDC049799 | reverse complement strand
CCGGGCTGGCCCAGCCGGAGCGCGGCTCGGTCCATTTGGCGGGGGCGCCGGTCGCCGCACTCGCGCCGGCCGCGCTGGCCCGGCTCCGCGTGCTGGTGCCGCAGGAGGCGTACGTCCGGACCGGTACCCTCGCCGACAACCTCCGCTATCTGCGGCCGGACGTGGACGAGGCGACCCTGGAGTCCGCGGTGGACGCCCTGGGGGCCCGGCCCCTGGTGGCCCGCCTCGGTGGTCTCGCCGCCGAGATCGACCCGGCCGCCCTCTCCGCCGGTGAGCGGCAGCTCCTCGCCGCGGTGCGGGCCTACCTGGCGCCGGCGCCGCTGGTGATCCTCGACGAGGCGACCTGCCACCTGGACCCGATGCTGGAGGCGACCGTCGAGGATGCCTTCGCCCGCCGGCCCGGCACCCTGGTGGTCGTCGCGCACCGGATCAGCTCGGCGACCCGCGCCGACCGGGTGCTGGTGTTCGACGGCGACCGGCAGGTCCTCGGCACCCACGAGGAACTGCCGGCCCGGTCCCCCACCTACCGGGAACTCGTCGGGCTCTGGCAGCACGCGGCGGTGCCGTCCGGCGCGCCCCTCGGCGGGCCCTGGACTCCGGTGGCGCCCTCAGATCCAGCCGGCCTCACGCGCGACGCGCACCGCCTCGACCCGCGTCCGCGCCCCCGCCTTGCGGGCGATCCGTCCGAGATGGTTCCGCACCGTACCCGGAGCGAGCCCGAGCACCCCGGCGACCTCCACCACCGGCGCCCCGGACGCGGTCAGGTCGAGGATCTCCACCTCCCGTGAGGTCAACGGACTGTCCCGGGACAGTGCCGCCAGCACCACCTCGGCGTCGACCAGGGACTCCCGGCGGGCCAGCCGTCGGATCCCGTCCACCACCCGCTGCGGGGCGACGTCCCGGCCGAGGATGCCGACGGTCCGACCCGGACGCAGGATCCGGTGCAGGTGCCGCGCCCGGCGGCAGTCGGCGAGCACCAGCAGGGGGCAGTGCGCCGCGGCTTCGGCTCCGGCGACGAAGTCCAGGTCGACGACCGCCACGTCGGGACGCCCTGCCCGTACCGCCGGTGCCAGGGCGTCCCGGCGGTCCAGTTCCGCCACCACGGTGATGTCGTCCTCGGCGGCGAGCACCAGGGACAGAGCGCCACGGACCAGGGCGCCGTCGAGAGCGAGCAGGGCACGGATCACCGTAGGCCTCCCCAGACATCGACGAACAGATCACGGGACGTCAGCATTCAAACACGTACCGTCCGCCCCTGCTCGGTGGCGGTCCGCCCTCCGCGCCTGAACGTCCCTATATCCAGCCCTCCCTCCGGGCTCGCCACACCGCCTCCATACGGTTGCGGGCACCGGTCTTGCGCATGCCCGCCGACAGGTGGTTGCGGACCGTCCCGTGGGCCAGGTAGAGCCGGCGGGCGATCTCCTTGACCGGGAGCCCTTCGGCGGCCACCCGCAGCACCTCCGCCTCCCGGCGGGTCAACGGGCTCGACGACGGGCTCAACGCCGTCACGGCGGCCGTCGCGTCGATCACCCTCTCCCCGGCGGCGACGTCGCGGACGGCGGCGACCAGCGCCGCCAACGACGCGTCCGTGCCGACCAGGCCACCGGCTCCGGCGGCCAGCAGTTCCGCGACCATGGTCTGGCTCCACTGGCTGCCCAGCGCCAGCACGCCCGTACCGGGGGCCGCCGCGACGATGTCCGCGACCACCTCCACGGGATGCGGCGCGTCCACGCCCAGGTCGACCAGCACCACGTCGGGCCGGTGCCGCCGCACCGCGGCCGACACCTCGCCCACTCCGGTCACCTCGGCGGCGACCTCCATGTCCTCCTCGTTCGACAGCGCGGCGCACAGCGCGCTGCGCAGCAGACACATCTCCTCGGCAACGACGACGCGGATCAACGCGTAGCTCCGATCCTGGGCACGCGGCCGGCGATCCGGTCCCCTCGACGGGACCGGGCGGACCGCCGGCTCTCACGGACGAGGTCCGGCCCGCGACACGTCGACCTGTCGACGGTCGGGGCATGCCTTCCTGGTGGCGGAGATGCTCCGTGGCTGACGCGAGGAGTGAGCTTGCGAGCCCCGCAGTCGGCAGCCGAAAGGACAACTGTGGCTGACC
>NZ_JBFAMU010000696.1:0-2132 GCF_040656655.1 Micromonospora sp. NPDC049799 | reverse complement strand
CGGCGGCGCCGGCCGGTCGCAGCACGCCCCGCCGGGCGAGCCGGCCGGAGGCCACCACCTCGCGGACCGTGGCCGGTACGCCGCTGCCGGCGCCCAGCCGCTGCGGGACGTACCCGATGCGGTGCCACTGGCGGAACCGCCGCAACGGGCGGTCGAAGAGGGTGACCGACCCGGAGCTGAGCGGCACCAACCCGAGGACGGCACGGATGAGCGTGGACTTCCCGGAGCCGTTGGCGCCGAGCAGGGCGACCACCTCGCCGGTGGTCACCGTCAGGGAGACGTCACGCAGCACGGGGCGGCCGTCGTAGCCGACCACCCCGTGCGTGACAGTGATGACAGGGGATGTCACGAGCAGCTCAACGCCGTCCTCAGGCTCGCCAGGTTGGTACGCATCACCGAAAGGTAGTCGCCGCCGTCGTCGGTCGACAGCCCTTCGATCGGATCCAGCACGGCGGTCTTCGCGCCGACCTGGCCGGCGATGGTCTCGGCGACCTTCGGGCTGACCAGCGTCTCGAAGAAGATGGTGGTGGCCTTGTGCTCCTTGGCCTCCTCGGCGACCTCGGCCAGGCGCTGCGGCGACGGCTCGTTCTCCGGGCTGAGGCCGGTGATGCCGATCTGCTCCAGCTGGTAGCGCTCGGTCAGGTACCCGAAGGCCGTGTGGCTGACCACGATCTCGCGGCGCTGGCAGGTCTTCAGCCCGGCGGTGAACTCACCGTCGAGCTTCTCCAGCTCCGTGCGGAGTTCCTTCGCCCGGGTCGTGTACTCGGCGGCCCGGTCCGGGTCGGCCCCGCCGAGCCGCTCGGCCAGCTTGTCGCCGACGGTGGCGAGGCGGGTCGGGTCCAGCCAGAGGTGCGGGTCCTTGCCCCCGGTCTCCTCCTCGTGGCCGGGCTCCTTGCTCTCGCCCTCGCCCTCGCCCTCGTGGTCGTGGGCGTCGGCCGCGGCGTCGCGTAGGGGCTGCACGGTGGCCACGTCGAAGGCGCGGTCCTTGGCGTTCTGCTCGACGGCCTCGTCGACCTGCGGCTGGAAGCCGGCGAGGTAGACCACCAGCTCCGCCTCGGCAACGTCGCCGACCTGGCCCGGGTTGAGCTCCACGTCGTGCGGCTCGGCGCCCGGCTTGACCAGGTTGGTGACCGTCACCGCGTCACCGCCGATCCGCTCGGCGAGGAACTGGAGCGGGTAGAAGGCGGCCACCACGTCGACCCGCTGCGGGTCGGCGCCGGCGGCCTCGTTGTCGGAGCAGGCGGTGACGCCGCCCAGGGCGAGCAGGGCGGTCGTCGCGGCGGCCAGGGCGCGCGGTGCGGTGCGGTTGTTCATGTCGTCAACTGTCCGCGCGAACGACAATGATTGTCAAAAACGCATGCTTGCATGTCAGAGCAGCTTCGCCAGCCCCGCCGCCACCAGCAGGGTCAGTATCACCAGCCGGATCATCCGCGTCCCCGGCGTCTGGACCGACCAGGTCGTCACCAGCAGCGCGGCCACCCCCGCCGCCAGCAGGAGGGTGAACAGGCCACCGACCACGCCGGGCGTGAAGAACGCGACCAGCACCAGCACCAGGGTGACCAGGAACACCGTCGTCGGATTCGCCCGGGCCAGCCGGGCCGCGATCGGGCTCTGCGTACGCTGCATCCCACAGACTCTACGAGGAGGAACCCGGTGCTGGTGACCAACCGGTTCGTGGTCGACGTCGATGTCGCCGACGACTTCACCGCGCGGGCGCACGCCGCCCTCGCCGCCCTCGCGGCCCGACCCGGGTACCTGCGCGGCCAGCTGGTGCGGGCCCTCGACGACCCCCGCCACTGGTGCCTGGTCACCGAGTGGGAGTCGGTCGGCACCTACCGCCGGGCCCTGGGCGGCTTCGACGTCAAGGTCACCGCCGTCCCGCTGCTCGCCGAGTCGGTCGACGAGCCGTCCGCGTACGAGGCGTTGGCCAGCGCCGCTCCCGGCGGGGACGTCGTGGTGGCTCCGAGCGATCGGGCCTCTGCCCCTTACCGTTGAGCCCTGGGGCACTACCCTGCTCTCATGAGCGCTCCCGGACCGGCGGCCCCCTCGCCGTACCCCCCGCTGCCCGGCCAGGACGGCGGCGCGCGACCCCCGGTCGTGCCCGGTCCACCCACGGACCCGGCGGTTCCCGT
>NZ_JBFAMU010000695.1:0-2137 GCF_040656655.1 Micromonospora sp. NPDC049799 | reverse complement strand
GCAGCGGCCTGGGTGGCGCGGACGCCGGACCTGGACGGCACGCCGACCGTTGACCTGACCCGGCACGGCTTCGCGCGGCGGGACGTGGACACCCCCGCCGGCCGCGTCGCGGTGTACGAGGCGGGCACCGGCGACCCGGTTCTGCTGCTGCACGGCGTGGGCGGTGGCGCGTCCTCGTACTACTGGCACCGCATCGGGCCCGAGCTGGCCCGCACCCGGCGGGTGCTCGCCCCCGACTGGGTCGGTTTCGGCTGCTCGGAGCACCCGGACCGACCGCTGCTGTTCGACGACTACGTCGCCCAGGTCCGCGCGCTGACCGCCCTCACCGACCCGGCCCCGGCCGTGGTGGCACAGTCGCTCGCGGTCGGGTTCACCATCGCGGCGGTCCGGGCGGGCGCGTCGGTCCGCCGACTCGCGATGCTCGCGCCGACCGGTGGGCGGGACTTCGGCGAGGACGCCTTCGGCCCCGTCGCACGGCTCACGCTGAGCCCGCTGGCCCGGTCCCCGCGGCTCGGTCCGGCCGCGTACCGGGTGCTGTTCCACCGGCGCTCGGCGATCGAGGGGTGGTTCCGCCGGCAGGGCTTCCGCGACCCGGCGGCGGTGCCGGCCGAGGTGGTCGACGCGGGCGTGTTCTCGGCACGCCAGCCGAACGCCGCGTACGCCGCGCTGCCCTTCCTCTCCGGTGACCTCCGCTACGACCTGGCGCCGCTGATGCGCGACCTGCCGGTGCCCGGCCTGATGCTGTGGGGCGAGCAGGAGACGCAGATCCGACCGTCGGTGCGGGAGCGGCTGGAGCGGGTCAACCTGGCCGTGCCGGTGGTCCGGATTCCCGGGGCGCGCTCGAACCTGGAACTCGAACAGCCGTGGGCCACCCTCGCCGCCCTGGAGCCGTTCCTCACGGTCGGCGAGTTGAGCCCGCCCACCGGATAGCATTCGCCGCGTGCAGCTGCCCATGGTCCTCGCGGCCGCCGAAGGCCCACCCGCGTTCCTCGCCGAGATCGTCGCGTTGATGCTGGCCGCAGCGGTGATCGGCTACCTGTCCACCCGGATCCGGATCGTGCCGATCGTCGGCTTCCTGCTCGCCGGTGTGGCGATCGGCCCGCACGCGTTGGGCCTGGTGCGCAGCCAGGAGGCCGTCGACGTGGCCGCCGAGGTCGGTGTGATCCTGCTGCTGTTCACCATCGGCATCGAGTTCTCGCTGAGCCGGCTCGCAGCCATGTGGCGCCTGATCGTGATCGGCGGCGGTCTCCAGGTCGCGCTGACCGTGGGCGTCGCCACCGCCGCGCTGGCGCTGTTCGGGGTGTCCTGGCAGATCGGCGTCTTCACCGGCTTCCTCGTGTCGCTGTCGTCGACGGCCATCGTGCTGCGGCTGCTGGCCAGCCGAGGCGAGACGCAGACCGAGACCGGGCGCACCGCGCTGGCGTACCTGATCTTCCAGGACCTGGCCATCGTGGTGATGGTGCTGCTCGTACCGATGCTGGGTGGCTCGGGCGGGTCGGCGCTGGACGTCACGGCGGCGCTCGGCACGGCGATCGGCATCGTGGCGGTCGTGCTGGGCGTGGCCCGATGGATCATGCCGCGCCTGCTGGAGGTGGTGGCGCGGGCGTGTTCGCCCGAGGTGTTCCTGCTGACGGTGATCGCGATCTGCTTCGGCACCGCGTACCTGACCAGCCTCTTCGGGGTGAGCGTGTCGCTGGGCGCGTTCCTCGCCGGCATGGTGGTGAGCGAGAGCCGCCACTCCGAGCACGCGCTGGGCGAGATCCTGCCGTTGCAGATCCTGTTCTCGGCGACCTTCTTCGTCTCCGTCGGCATGCTCCTCGACCTGGGCTTCCTGGTCGGCAACCTGCCGCTGGTGCTGGCCGCCGTCGGCGGCGTCCTGGTGGTGAAGAGCGTCGCGACGGCCGCGACGGCGGCCGTGCTGCGGGTACGGCCGGCGGTGGTGGCCGGCCTGTCGCTGCTGATCGTGCAGGTCGGCGAGTTCTCGTTCGTGCTGGAACGGGTCGGCCGCGAGTACGGGCTCTCCCCCGCCGGTCTCGGCGAGGACGGGGTGCAGGCGTTCATCGCGGCCACCGTGCTGCTGATGGTGGCCACCCCGTGGCTGGGCAGCGCCGGCCGCGGCCTGGGTGGCGCGCTCGAG
>NZ_JBFAMU010000694.1:0-2138 GCF_040656655.1 Micromonospora sp. NPDC049799 | reverse complement strand
GGCGCGGCGGCGCGGGTTCGAGGCCGGCGTTCCGGAAACGCCCTGCCCGGCCCTGCCGCCGCGTCCCCTGTCGAGCTGCCTCATGCCTGGGGCTGTGTGGCTTCGCGCCCTGTCGAGCTGCCCCATCCATCGGACCGCCTTCCGCCGCGCCCCGGGCGCTCGCCTTCGTCATGCCGGTGGTGCCCTGCGGTGCCGCGTCGGGGCGCCGTTGGTGGTCGCACCGGTGGGGCAGCTCGACAGCGCGCGTGTGAGGTACCGACCTCGACGCCGGCCGGGACGTCGAGGCGCCAGTCGCCGCCCGGCGGACGATCGGTCCACGCCACGCCACGGACGAACGGCCACGCTCCCCGGAAAACGGCCGAGTCCGCGGCGACGGTCGGCATCCGGGCCGCGCCGGACGCACGAGGGGGCATCCGGCGGTGTCGCGAAGCCGGCGTACGCGCCTGATCCTGCCCGCCGGATCGAGCCGCGACAATCCGGCCGGCCGCCCTTTCTGATCTAGCCATTTGCATCTAGCAATGGATCTGACGGCTGTCGTAGGGTTCCCCGCAGCACCCCGAAAGAAGCTTCTTATGGGCGGATTCGCCCTCATTCATGCTGGGCGGTGAGCGGTAGTGGTGACGCACTCGTCGACCGAAGATCCTAAGGCGACAGACCCCGGGTGGGTTGACGAAGTGTTGTTCACCGGGCGTTCGGCCGATGTTTGTCTCAGTTTGCCTGAGCCGGTGGACCGGGCGACCCTTCGCCGGCTGGTGAGTGCCGCGCAGGAGCGCCTGACCGCCGCCGGACTACGCTCCGGCGGGGCCGCTGCGCTGCGCATGCCGCCCTCGCTGGCGTACGTGGTGAACCTGCTCGCG
The DNA here is from genome assembly GCF_040656655.1 of Micromonospora sp. NPDC049799. Lineage (NCBI taxonomy): Bacteria > Bacillati > Actinomycetota > Actinomycetes > Micromonosporales > Micromonosporaceae > Micromonospora > Micromonospora sp. NPDC049799. Next base: position 1,281 of record NZ_JBFAMU010000694.1, on the reverse strand, counting down.
ACGTGGCGCACCGGGGCGCAGGCGATCCTGCTCGACCACCGGCTCACCGACCACGAGGTGGACCGCGCCCTGGAGCGTCTCACCCCGCAGGTGGTCGTCGCCCCGGTCCGCACCGGGGGTGGCGCCCTGCGGGTCTTCGTCGACGTGACCGAGGGCGTCACCCCGTACGCCGACCGCCCCGCCGTCAGCGGACACGCGGTGATCCAACTCAGCTCCGGCTCGACCGGTCCGTCGAAGGTGATCGGCCGGACGGCGGCCGACCTGGTCGCCGAGGTGCACCGCTACACCCGCATCGACGGGGTGGCCCTGCCCGGCGAGCGGATCGTCCTGCTGCCCTCGATGGTGCACGTGCTCGGCCTGGTCGGCGGTCTGCTCTACGGCCTGCACGCCGGGGTGGAACTGGTCCCGCCGGAGCGGCTCAGCGGCGACGCCGTGCTGGCGGCCATCGCCGCCGCCGACACCCCGGCGACCGTGCTCGGCGTGCCGTTCCACATCGGACTTGTCACCGCCACCCGCCCGGCCGGCCCGCTGCCGCAGTTCAAGCGCATGACCACCGGCGGGGAACTGGTCCCGGCCGCCGTGGCCCGCGCCTTCACCGACCGGTTCGGCGTACCGCTGGGCAACATGTACGGAATGACCGAGGTCGGCGTCATCGGCACCGACCTGCATGGGCGGCACCGCCCGTCGATCGCGCCCGCGCCCGGCATCGAGGTGCGCGAGGTCGCCGGTGAACTGCGGGTCAGCTGCCCGTCGTCGCCGTACGTGGGGCTCACCGACCCGACCCGGTGGTCCGACGGCTGGCTGCACACCCGCGACGCCGGCAGCGTCGACGAGGCCACCGGCCTGGTCACCGTGCGCGGCCGGCTCGACTCCCAGGTGTCGGTGGGCGGCATGAAGGTCGACCTGACCGAGGTGGAGACGACCGTCGCCGACCTGCCCGGGGTCGCCACCGCCGTCGTGGTCTGGGACGGCGGGATCACCGCGTACGTGCAGCCGGACGGGCCGCTGTCCGAGGAGGTGCTGGACAAGCTGCTCGCCGAGCGGCTGGCCGGCTACAAGCGCCCCCGCACCCTGCACCTGCTCGATCAGCTGCCCCGCACCACCACCGGCAAGCTGGTCCGCTCGGTCGACGCGCTGCGGACGGCGGCCACCCGGTGACCGGTCCCCTGCACCGCCTCGACGACGACGTCGACCCCGTCCTCCGCACCGACCACCGCCACCGCGAGCACCAGCGCCCCCTGCACCCGGGGATGCCCGACCCGTACGTCCGGACGGGCCGGC
>NZ_JBFAMU010000693.1:0-2139 GCF_040656655.1 Micromonospora sp. NPDC049799 | reverse complement strand
AGCGCGTAGACCCCGCCCTCATCCAGCACGACAAGCTCGACCCCGCCGCCGACCTGGTCCGCCGGCTCCCCGCCGAACGGCGCGGCGCGTTCGTGCTCACCCAACTGCTCGGCCTGTCGTACGCCGAGGCCGCCGCCGTGGAGGGGGTGCCGGTGGGCACCATCCGCTCCCGGGTGGCCCGGGCGCGCAACGACCTGGTCGAGGCCGTCGGCGACGCCCTCGCCGGCTGAGGCGGGAACTTCCCCGGGGGACGGAACGACCAATGACCGTGACCGCACCGCTGACCCGGACCGTCCGCTGGCCCGCCCTCCGGCCCTGGCTCGGCACCGCCGCACGGCTCGGGCTGGCCACCGTCTGGCTCGTCGCCGGCGCGACGAAGGTGGGCGACCTGGCCGCCTCCGGTCGCGCCGTCAACGCGTACCAGGTGATGCCGTACGACCTGGCGACCGTGATCGGCGCGGCGCTGCCCTTCGTCGAGCTGGCGCTGGGCGTACTCCTGCTCCTCGGGCTGGCCACCCGACTGGCCGCCGGGGTCTCCGCGGCGCTGCTGGTGGTGTTCATCGCGGGCATCGCCTCGGCCTGGACCCGCGGCCTGGCGATCGACTGCGGCTGCTTCGGCAGCGGCGGGCAGCTCGCCGAGGGGCAGGCACCGAGCTACCTGCCGGAGATCCTCCGGGACCTGGGATTCCTGGCGCTGGCCGGGTTCCTGCTGATCTGGCCCCGCACCCCGTTCTCGGTGGACGGCTGGCTGACGGGTGAACCCGCCGTGGAGGACGAGGATGAGTAGTCGCAAGGGACGCAACGAGGCCGCCCGCGTAGTGCGGGAGCAGATGGCCCGGGAACGGCGGCGCAAGCGCACGCTCTGGATCTCGGTCGCCGCCGTCGCCGTGCTGGTCGTCGCCGGCCTCATCGGGTGGAGCGTCTTCCGGGGTCAGCAGGCCGACGAGTACACCGCCCCGCCCGGCGCGAACGACACCGGCACCGGCGTCGTCCTCGGCTCCGGGCCGGTCACCATCGACCTGTACGAGGACTACCTCTGCCCGGCCTGCAAGCAGTTCCAGCAGGTCAGCGGCGACACGATCAACCAGCTCGTCGACGAGGGCAAGGCCCGGGTCGTCTTCCACCCCGTCGCGTACCTCGACCGCTTCTCCACCACCGAGTACTCCACCCGCTCCTCGGCCGCCTCGGGCTGCGCCGCCGAGGGCGGGAAGTTCCGGGAGTTCAGCGACGCGCTCTTCGAACGGCAGCCGCCCGAGGGCGGGGCCGGCCTGAGCGACGACCAACTGATCGACATCGGCGCGGGCGTCGGGCTGGACCGCGACGACTTCGGCTCCTGCGTACGCGACGGAAAGTACGAGGCGTGGACCGAGCACGTCACCTCCGAGGCCAGCCGTGCCGGCATCACCGGCACCCCGACCGTCCAGGTGAACGGCAAGCCGGTCGCCGACCGCTCCCCCGACGGCATCCGCGCCGCCGTGGAGGCCGCCGGCTGATGCGTACCCTGCTGACCCGCGCCGGGCTGCTGCTCGCCGGCGCCCTCACCGCCACGCTCGCGACCGCCACGCCGGCCGCCGCGCACGGCGCGGACGCCCCCGACGGCACCGACTACCGCACCGAGGTCACGGCGGTCACACCGGCGCGGCCCGGTCTGGTCGTACGGACGGTGGAGGCCGGCGCCCGACTGGAACTGACCAACACCGGTGACCGGACCGTCGAGGTGCTCGGCTACTCCGGGGAGCCGTACCTGCGGGTCGGCCCGGACGGGGTGTACGAGAACGTGCGCTCCCCCGCGACGTACCTCAACCGGACCATCGCCGGGGGCACCCGCGTACCGGCGGAGGCGAACCCGGCGGCCGAGCCGAACTGGCGCCGGGTCGACGACTCGTCCACCGTCCGGTGGCACGACCAGCGGGCACTGTGGCGCGAGGCGGCGCCACCGCCGCAGGTGCGGACGGCCCCGGACCGGGAGCACCGGGTACGGGACTGGGTCGTGCCGTTGCGCGACGGCACCGAGCCGCTGGAGGTGCGCGGCACGCTCGACTGGGTGCCGCCGCCGGACGCGTACACGTGGTGGGTCGTCGCCACGCTCGGCCTGCTCGCCGTCGGCGCGCTCGGGCTGCTGCCGGCCGCGTCCGCGCC
>NZ_JBFAMU010000692.1:0-2145 GCF_040656655.1 Micromonospora sp. NPDC049799 | reverse complement strand
CCCGCCCCCCGCCCCCCGCCCCCGCGCCGAGTCTCGCTCTCCGCGCCCCGTCCCGCCCTCCGCGATCTTGCACTTTCGGTCGCCCTGATGGGCATTTTGTCCCGCTCTGCCCGGGCACAAAGTGCAAGATCGCGGGAGTTTGGGGGGCGCGGGGTTAGGGGAGGAAGGACAGGAGGGCCGTGGTTACCGGGGTGGGGTGCTCCAGGGGGAGCAGGTGGCCTGCGTCGGGCACGTCCGGCAGGCGGGTCGCGTTCGGCGCCTCGGCGGCGATCCGGTCGGCGAGGCGGCTCACGTCGGGCAGGTCCGCCGCCCCGGCGGTGACCAGGACGGGCATCCCGAGCTCGTCGAGGCGGCCGATGGCCGGCGGGTCGAGTTCGGCGACGTCCACGGCGCTCAGCGCCTGCTCGGCGACGAGGGCCCGCCGATCCATCGCGAACGCGAAGGCGGTCAGGTCCGGGTCGACGTCCTGCGGATCGCGGCCGGGGCCGACCACCCAGAACCGCACCTCGGCGGCGGCGGTCGCGTCCAGGTCCTCCTGGTCGATCTCGCCGATCAGCGTGTCCCAGAGGTCGTTGGCCTCCTCGGACCACCGGTTGCCGGAGACGGCGGCGCCGAACAGCGCGAGGGCGGTGACCCGGTCGGGATACGCCAGGGCGGTGTCGATCGCGACCGCCCCGCCGAAGGAGCAGCCCACCAGGGCGGCGCGCTCGATGCCGAGCGCGTCGAGCAGCCCGACCACGTCGTCGTGGTGCGCGAACGGCGCGGGTGGCAGGTCCGACTCGCCGTAGCCGCGCAGGTCGGGGACGACGACCCGGTGCCGGGCGGCGAGGGCGGACACCTCGCCCCGCCACATCCGCCGGTCGGCGATGCCGGCGTGCAGCAGCACCACCGGCGTTCCGGCGCCGGCCTCGTCGTACCCGAGCGTCGCCCCGTTGACTTCGATCTTGGCCATGAACAGGACGGTACGCAGCCGGGCGGCGGGCGCGCAAACGGCATCTGAGACGTTGCTAACTCTGGCAAGCATTCTGCTTGCAGGAGCTAGCAGGGCCGGTTAGCGTCGAGGCATGGCCACAGGCAAGGACCTTCCCGACGTCGGCGCGTTCATCCGCGACCTGCGCCGCAACGCGAAGATCTCGCTCCGACAGCTCGCCGACCAGGCGGGGGTCAGCAACCCGTACCTCAGCCAGATCGAGCGCGGCCTGCGCAAGCCGAGCGCAGAGGTGCTCCAGCAGCTCGCCAGCGCCCTTCGGGTCTCCACCCCGGCGATGTACCTGCGGGCCGGGCTGCTCGACGACAAGGAGGGTCACGGCGTGCTCGCCGCGATCGCCGTCGACCCCGAGCTGACCATGGCCCAGAAGCAGTCGCTGACCCAGATCTACGAGACGTTCCGCCGGGAGAACGCCCGCCTCGCCGAGGCGACGGCTGCCGCCGGTGGCACGACAGCGGCCACCACCGGACAGCCGGAGTCCACGCCGGGCGCACCGACGACCCCGACCGGCGCGGCGACGACGGAGTCGCCGGACCTGGCCAACCTTGCCGCCACCGGCCCCACCACGCCGGAGGGCACCCCCACCGAGGCGGTCATCGAGTCGGTCGCCGTCACCGAGGCCGGCCCCGCCCCCGCTCCCACCCCCGCCAAGAAGGCCGCCGACGCGGCCGAGGAGGAGAAGTCATGACCCAGCCGAAGACCAACCGCATCCCGGCCCCGCTCTACGCCGCCGCCGGCGCCGGCGAGCTGGCGTACCAGCAGCTGCGCAAGCTGCCCGCCGTGGTGACCGACCTGGGCAACCGGGTCGTCGCCGACGGCACCCGGGTCGTCGCCGACCTCGGCGGCAAGGCCGTGGTGACCGGCGTCGAGCTGCGCCAGAAGGCCGACGACACGCTGCGCACCGCCACCCTCACCGCCGGCACGCTGCGCGAGAAGGCCGTCCCGGCCGACCTCGCGAAGCTGCGCGAGGCCGCCGACCTGAAGCGCCTGCGCGAGACCGCCGACCTCGACAAGCTGCGCGAGGTCGCCGACCTGGACAAGCTCCGTGAGCTGGCGACCCGCAACGCCGCGGTGGTCGTCGCCGGCGCCCAGGTGGCGCAGGAGCGGGCGCTCGCCGCGTACGCCGCGCTGGTCGCCCGGGGCGAGCGCTTCGTCGG
>NZ_JBFAMU010000691.1:0-2158 GCF_040656655.1 Micromonospora sp. NPDC049799 | reverse complement strand
CGGCACCGGTCGTCGGCACCGAGCGTCCCGCCCCGCCCACCGCCCCGGTCACCGGCGGGACCAACGACCGTGGCCTGCCCGTACGGGTGCCGATGGCGCAGCTGAGCGCCGTCACGCAGTCGGCACGGCCCGATCAGCCGGAGCGCCGGCACGATCCGGACCCGGAGGCGGTCGGCGGCATGCTGTCCCGCCTCTACAGCGGCGTCCGGCGGGCCGAGGCCGAGGACACCACCGAGATACCTGTGCCGCCGGCCGGCGGAAGCACCGAAGGGGGAGCACCATGACGACCTTGAGCCAGGAGGCCCGGGACCTGAGCTGGCTGGTCAGCGCGTTCGCGCAGCGCGTGCCGGGGGTGGCGCACGCGGTCGTGGTCTCGTCCGACGGCCTGCTGGTCGCGCTCTCCGACCACCTGCCCCGCGACAACGCCGACAAGCTCGCGGCGGTGACCTCCGGCCTGATGAGCATCACGGCGGGCGCGGCCCAGATGTTCGACGGCGACGTGGTCAAGCAGACCGTGGTCGAGATGGGCCGTGGCTACTTCCTCGTGATGCAGGTGCGGGACGGGTCGATCCTGGCCACCCTGGCCGGCGCGGACGCCGACATCGGCGTCGTCGGGTACGAGATGGCGCGGCTGGCCAAGCAGGCGGGCGAGATGTTGACCCCGGCGCTGCGCGCGGAACTCCAGCAGGCCCTGCCCCGCTGAGCGACCGGGTGGGGCCGGGACGTCCCGGCCCCACCCGACGCCCGCCGACCGGCGTCGGGTGGGGAGAACGACCGGCTGGTCAGAAGCCGTTGTCGGCGATGACCCGCCGATACCAGTGTGCGCTGCTCTTCGGGATTCGGCGCTGGGTGGGGTAGTCCACGTACACCAGGCCCCAGCGCTGGTCGTACCCCTCGTTCCACTCGAAGTTGTCCAGCAGCGACCAGACGTGGAAGCTCTCCAGCGGCACGCCGGCGTTCACGGCCCGGTGCGCGGCGGTCAGGTGGTCGCGGAGGAAGGCGATCCGACCGGCGTCGTCGACGGTGCCGTCGGCGCCGAGGGTGTCCGGGGTGGGCAGCCCGTTCTCGGTCACGGTCAGCGGGACCGGCCCGTACTCCCGGGTGACGCGGGTGAGGATGTCGTACATCCCGTCGGGGTGGATCTGCTGCCAGTCGGCCTGCGAGGTCGGCCAGCGCCGCGCCGTCCCGCCATCGGCGGTGACGTAGATCGGCGTGTAGTACTGCACGGCGAGCAGGTCGATCGGGCTGGCGATGATCTCCAGGTCGCCGTCGCGGACGCCCCGGACCATCCGGCTGTCCGGGCCGAGGTCGGCCAGCACGTCCTCGGGGTAGCGGCCGGTGAACACCGGGTCGAGGTAGAGACGGTTCTCGTAGCCGTCGTAGAGGCGGGTGGCCTCTGCCGCCTCGGGGGAGGAGTCGGCGGGGTAGCACGGGTGCAGGTTGAACGCCGGACCGATCCGGCCGCTGCCGCCGCCGGCGCGCAGCGCCTGGACCGCGAGACCGTGGGCCAGCTGGAGGTGGTGCGCCACCAGGTACGCGGCGTCCGGGTCCTGCCGGCCGGGGGCGTGGTGGCCGGTGAGGTAGCCGTTCTGCACCACGGTCTTCGGCTCGTTGACGGTCAGCCACACCGGGACCTGGTCACCGAGGGCGCCGAAGACCAGGTCGGCGTAGTCGGCGAACCGGTGGGCCACGTCCCGCGACTCCCAGCCTCCGGCGTCCTGGAGGGCCTGCGGCAGGTCCCAGTGGAACAGCGTCACCATCGGCGCGATGTCGCGCTCGTGCAGGCCGTCCACCAGCCGCCGGTAGAAGTCCAGCCCGCGCTGGTTGGCCGGCCCGGTGCCGTCGGCCTGGATGCGGGGCCAGGAGACGGAGAACCGGTAGCTGCGCAGACCCAGGTCGCGCATCAGGTCGAGGTCCTCGGCGTACCGGTGGTAGTGGTCGGCGGCCACGTCGCCGGTGTCGCCGTTGCGGGTGCGTCCCGGCGTACGGCTGAAGGTGTCCCACACCGACTCGCCGCGGCCGTCCTCCTTGGCCGCGCCCTCGATCTGGTACGCGGAGGTGGCCGCGCCCCAGCCGAAGTCCGGCGGGAAGCGCAGGGCGCCGGCCGTGCCGGCGTCGGTCGCGGTGTCGATCCGCCCGTCGGCCGACCCGCCGGGGT
>NZ_JBFAMU010000690.1:0-2161 GCF_040656655.1 Micromonospora sp. NPDC049799 | reverse complement strand
ATGGCCGTCGCCCTGGACGCGCTCCAGGGCCGCTGAGCCTCGGCTCGTCCCCTGCCGGTGGTGCGCCGTCCCGTTCCGGTGGCGCGCCGCCGGCTAGCATCCCCGCTCCGCTGCCGGCCTGCGGGACCGGTACGTCGGCGAGCGTGAGGGTCTGGTTGGGCGCGATGACCAGTCCGCTGCCCAGGCCGGCGACCAGCAGCGGCACGGCCGTCCACCAGCCCACCCGCGCGTCGTCGGGCACCACGGCCAGCACCAGCACCACGGCGACGAGTCCGACCACCACGGTGAGCAGGCCGACCGCGACGAGTGGCCGCCCGTACCGGTTGACGATCCGGCCGCCGATGGCCGACGCCGCGGCCGACCCCAGCGCGAACGGGGTGATCGCCAGGCCGGCGGCGAGAGCGCTGTAACCGAGCCCGTTCTGCAGGTAGAGCGTGAAGATGAAGAAGATGGCCGTGAACCCGCCGAAGTAGACCAGCGCGATGACGGCCCCCAGCAGGTACGACCGCAGCCCGAACAGCCGCAGGTCGAACAGCGGCTCCTGGCGTCGGCCGTACCACCGCTCCCAGAGGCCGAACGCCACCAGCGTGCCCAGCCCGGCCGGGACGAGCAGCCACTTCGACGGGTTCCGCCAGTGCTCCTGGACCAGCGGCAGCAGGACCAGCACCACCCCGAGGCCGAGCAGTACGACGCCCACCGGGTCCAGCCGCCGGTGGTCGGGTCGCCCAGCGGGGCGGGTGGGCAGCAGCCGCCAGCCGAGCACCACGGCGAGGACGCCGACCGGCACGTTGACGAAGAAGACCCACCGCCAGCCGTGCTCCGCGCCGCCGAGCGCGATGAGCAGGCCGCCGAGCAGCGGCCCGACGGCGGTGGAGATGCCGATGGTGGCGCCGAGCAGCCCGAACGGGCGGGCCCGCTCCGGTCCCCGGAACAGCTCCTGGATCAGGCCGGTGACCTGCGGGTTCACGATGCCGGCGGCGGCGCCCTGGAGCAGCCGGGCGGCGACCAGCCACTGCGGGGAGGGTGCCAGTCCGGCGAGCGCGCTGGTGACCGTGAACAGGGCGATGCCGACGACGAACGCGGTACGCCGACCCCGGGCGTCGCCGTAGCGGCCGGCGGGCACCAGCACCAGGCCGAACGTGAGGGCGTACCCGGAGAGCACCCACTGCAGGTCGCTGGGGGAGGCGTCCAGGGCGCGTTCCATCGACGGCACCGCGACGTTGACGATGCTCACGTCGAGCAGGGTCATGAACGCGGCGACCAGGCCGACGCCGAGGGCCGTCCACCGTCTCCGGTCCGGCGCAGCGGTGGGGTCGGCCCCCAGGGGACGGCGATCATGCATGGCTGACCGCTACCCCGACGGCGGGGGCCGAACCGTCACGCCATCTGGCGGGCGCAGAACCGGGGTCCGAAGTCCAGGCCGGCCATCGGCGAGTCCTCCCGGTGCAGCAGGTTCTTCTCGGTGAGCTGGTGCAGGGGTTCGCGGAGCTGGTCCTCGGTCAGCCCCGTCTCCTGGGCGATGAGGTCCGGGTACGGCACCTGACCGCGCGCCTCCAGCGTCGCGACCGCGTCGTACACCTGGGCCTCGACGTCCGACAGTTGCACCTGCTGCATGGTTTCCTCCTCGGGTCTCCGCCGCCGGCGCGGGCCACCCGCACCGAGGCCGAGGGCGCCCCGCGCGGAGGGCGCGGGCGACCTGTCGGACGTCGGTTACCCGCCGGCCGACCGAAGATGCCCACCCGATCGGGCGGTCGTGGCGGTGGGGCGGGATCGTGTCCGGCGAGCCGGTGCCGCCGGTCTGCCCTAGGCTGCACCGGTGGTCGTCTGGGATCTCGCCGTGGTGGGCGCCGGCCCCGCAGGGCTCTCCGCCGCGTACGTCGCCGCCCGCGCCGGAGTGCGCACGGTGGTCCTCGAACGGGCCGCCCACCCTCGCTACAAGACGTGCGGCGGGGGCCTGATCGGCACGTCCCTCGCCGCGGTGGGGGACCGGATCGAGGTGCCCGCGCACGACCGGGTCGACCGGGTGACGTTCACCCGGGACGGGCGACGCGGGTTCACCCGCCACCATCCGGGTGGGCCGCTGGTGACGATGGTGCGCCGGGAGGAGTTCGACGACCGGCTCCGCGCCGCCGCGGTCGCCGCCGGGGCCGAGGTCCGCGAG
>NZ_JBFAMU010000689.1:0-2162 GCF_040656655.1 Micromonospora sp. NPDC049799 | reverse complement strand
GCTCGGACCCGGTGCCCCGGACGTGCTGCTCACCGCGGCCGGGGCCGCCGTGTCCCCGGCCGGCCCCGGCACGACCGCGTGGCAGATCGTCTACTACGTCCTCGGCGTCATGACGGTGGTCGGCGTGGCTCTCGCCTTCCTCGGCTCGGGCATCGGCGAGCGGGCACTCGTCATCGCGGGCATCGTCCTCATGATCGTGTTCGGCGTGCTCGTCGGGATCCTGCACCGCCTGCCCCGGCTGCGCGGCGTGCCGGCGGACACCGTGTGACGGTCGGAGCGCCCGGCGGGGGATCCGCCCGCCTACTCGTACACCTCCCGATGCCATCGAAACTAGCAGCGGGGTGAAGCACCCGGTATCGGGCACGCGGCCGACTGCGCCGTCCCCGGCGGCGGCCTACGGTCGGCGGATGCCTGTCGAGGACATCACCGCGGCTGCCGCGGGCAGCTGGACCCTGGGCGACCACCGGGTGCACCGCATGGGCTTCGGCTCCATGCGGACGACCCCAGACCCCGACACCCGTCGTGCCGTACGGGTCCTGCGCCGGGCGGTCGACCTGGGTGTGGACCACGTCGACACCGCCGCCTTCTACGTCTCGCCCGGCGGAACCCTGAACGTCGGCTCCGGACCGGCCCGGTACGCCACCGAGCTGATCCGTGCCGCGCTCGCCCCGTACCCGGAGCACCTCGTGATCGCGACCAAGGTCGGCTTCGCGTACACCCCGGCGACCGGCCTGCGCGAGGACGCCTCGCCCGCCGGGCTGCGGGCGCAGGTGGAGGAGAACCTGAGGCGGCTCGGCCGCGACCATCTCGACCTGGTCAACCTCCGCATCGTGCGGCGACCGGGACGGGACACGGTCGCGGAGTCCTTCGGCGCGCTCGCCGACCTGCGGGACGCCGGCCTGATCCGCCACCTCGGCCTCTCCAACGTTCGCCAGGAACACCTGGACGAGGCGCAGGCCATCGCCCCGGTGGTGGCGGTGCAGAACGCGTACGCCATCGACAACCGCGGTGACGAGGACGCCCTGCTGCGGGAGTGCGGGCGGCGAGGCATCGCGTACGTGCCGTTCTTCGCCATCGCCGGCAGCCGCCGGGAGTCCGGTGCCGGCGTCGTCCACGCGGCGGCCGTCGAGGCTGTGGCCCGCGCGCACGGGGTGACGCCGCACCAGGTACGCCTCGCGTGGACCCTGCAGCAGGGGCCGCACGTGCTCGCCATCCCCGGCACCGGCGACACGGCGCACCTGGTGGAGAACATCGCCGCCGGTGCGGTGCGGCTGTCCGCCGCCGAACTGGCCCCGCTGGGCTGATCCGCTCAGGTGGTTGTCACCGTCCTCGCAGCCTCCTGCCAGGTCACGGTGGTGCACTGGGATACGGCGAGGAGAGGAGGCGGGCATGGGTTGGTTCAGCCGACGGTCGCGTACCGCCGCGGCCGAGGGGACCCCGACGAAGCTGGACCGGGAGGCCACCCGGGAGGACCTGGCCGCGCTGGAGGCGTTCGTGGCCAGCCGTACCGGGGTCGAGTTCTACCTGGAGCCCGAGACCACGGCGACGGACACGACGGTGGTGGCGATCGCCCACGACGGCGAGTGGATCCGCCGCCGCACCGGGTCTCCGCGGGTCGCGGGCGCGCTGGCCCGCAAGCACGCCCTGCCGCTGTACGAGGCCGCGAAGACCGGCTATCCGGAGCGGATGCGGGCGTGGAACCGGGCCCATCCGGAGCGCCGCGCCCGCTGACCCGTCGCGGCCCGTGCGGTCACCGGAGGGCCGCGCGGGCCTCGTCCAGGGTCATCGTCGGACTGTGGCCGGAGACGTACCAGCCGATGTCGTCGTCGAGCAGGCTCGCCACAAGCGCCAGGTCCGGCTCGTCGGCGGGGGTGCGCAGGTGTGCCGGCGGCGGGTACCAGCAGTCGCCGAGGGCCAGGACGCCCGACTCCCGGTCGGCCACCACCGTCGAGTCGGGGGCGTGCCTCCCGCCGACGTGCCGGACCTCGACGCCGGTGGGCAGGGTCAGCGAGTCGGTGAAAACGCGCGTCGGGGGCAGCACCGCGAAGCCGTCCCAGGAGTCGACGGCGAGTGCCCGCGCCCGGAAGCTCGGCCCGAGGCGCGGGTCGGCCCGCACCTGCTCGCGCAGGTAGCGGTGGCTCCACGGCCGGGCCGCCTCGGCG
>NZ_JBFAMU010000688.1:0-2167 GCF_040656655.1 Micromonospora sp. NPDC049799 | reverse complement strand
GCCCGAACCCGCGCCCACGGCGACGGGCGCGCCCACGCCGGCGCCCGACCTGGTGGTGCTCACCGACGTCGACCCGCGCATCCGCACCGACATCCGGTACGCCACCGCGCACACCTTCGTCGGCCGTCCCGTCGCCGGCTACGACGAACCGCTGTGCCTGCTCACCCGGCCCGCCGCGGAGGCGCTGCGCCGGGCGCAGGACGCCGCGCTCGCCCGGAACCGCAGCCTGAAGGTGTACGACTGCTACCGGCCGCAGAGCGCCGTCGACGACTTCGTGGCGTGGGGGCGGAGGCCGGGGGAGGAGCAGGCCAAGGGCGAGTTCTACCCGCGGGTCGCCAAGTCGGAGCTGTTCGACCGGGGATATCTCGGCGCGCCCACCGCGCACAGCCGGGGCAGCACCGTCGACCTGACGCTCGTCGACGTGCCCACGCCCCCGCAGCCGGCGTACGACCCGGGTCGGCCCCTCGTGCCGTGCACCGCGCCGCGGGCGCAGCGGTTCCCGGACAACAGCGTCGACATGGGAACCGGCTTCGACTGCTTCGACCCGCTCGCCCACACCGACAGCCGCGGCGTGGACGCGACCGCGCGGGCCAACCGGCGCCTGCTGCGTAGCCTCATGACCGACGCCGGGTTCGTCAACTACGACCGTGAGTGGTGGCACTACCGCTACCGCGACGAGCCGTACCCGGACCGGTACTTCGACGTGCCGGTCGCCCGCTCCTCCGCCCGCTGAGGCATGATCACTCCTCCACGGCCCGCGGGGCCGCCGGAGGAGGAGGTGTCGACGGTGCCCACCGAGCGGATCGGCCCACCGGTCGTCGGGGACGAGCGGGAGATGATGCGGGGGTTCCTCGACTACCACCGGGCCACCCTGGCCTGGAAGTGCGACGGCCTCACCGACGAGGAACTGCGGCGGCGGTCCATGCCCCCCTCCACGCTGTCGCTGCTCGGCCTGGTGCGGCACATGGCCGAGGTGGAGCGCACCTGGTTCCGGCGGGTGATCGCCGGCGAGGACATCGGGCTGGTCTGGTCGGACTCCGGTGACTTCCAGGCGGCGTACGACGCGCGGGACGCGACCCGCTCCGAGGCGTTCGCCGCCTGGCAGGACGAGGTGGAGCACTCCCGCCGGATCGAGCGGGAGGCCGAGTCGCTGGACGTGACCGGCTACAACGCCCGGTGGGACGACACCGTGTCACTGCGGCTGGTGATGCTGCACCTCATGCACGAGTACGCCCGGCACAACGGGCACGCCGACCTGATCCGCGAGGGCGTCGACGGCACCGTGGGCGCCTGACCGCTCCGCCGCCCGGGGGACCGGACCGCCGACCCGCCGCCGGGGGACCTCCGGCCCTGCCCCGCCGCACCCCATGGGAGCAGCGTGGGAGGTGACGACGGCGGAAGGAGGAGCCATGAAAGCACTCGTCTACGACGGCCCCGGAAACAGGTCCTGGACGGACGTCCCGCGCCCGACCATCGTCTCCCCGCGGGACGCGGTCATCCGCGTGGACGCCGTGACGATCTGCGGCACCGATCTGCACATCCTCGGCGGCGACGTGCCCGAGGTCCAGCCCGGCCGGGTGCTCGGCCACGAGGCGGTCGGCACCGTGGTGGAGATCGGCGAGGGGGTGGCCGGCCTGGCCGTGGGCGACCGGGTCCTCGCCTCGTGCATTTCCGCGTGCGGGACCTGCCGCTACTGCCGCGAGGGCAGCTACGGGCAGTGCCTCGGCGGTGGCGGCTGGATCCTCGGCCACACGGTCGACGGCGTGCAGTCCGAGTACGCCCGCATCCCGTTCGCGGACCTGTCCACGTACAGGCTGCCGGACACGGTGTCGGACGAGGCCGCGGTGCTGCTCGCGGACATCCTGCCCACCTCGTACGAGGTCGGTGTGCTGAACGGGCAGGTGCGTCCCGGCGACACCGTGGTGATCGTGGGCGCCGGACCGATCGGGCTGGCCGCGATCCTCACCGCGAAGCTCTTCTCCCCGGCGCACATCGTCGTGGTGGACAAGGCGCAGAGTCGCCTGGAGGCCGCCAAGCAGTTCGGCGCGGACGTCACCGTCTCCGCCGACGACGACCCACGCGCGGTCGTCCGCGAGCTGACCGGCGGCCTCGGTGCCGACGTGGCGATCGAGGCGGTCGGCGTGCCGGCCACGTTCGAGCTGTGCGC
>NZ_JBFAMU010000687.1:0-2169 GCF_040656655.1 Micromonospora sp. NPDC049799 | reverse complement strand
ACCGAGATCCCGACGATCGCGATGAGGATGAACTCGATGTTCGCCTTGACGAACGTGCCGCCGCGACCGCCGTCGCCGTTCTGCTGCTGAAGCTGCTCGTCTCCGACGCCGCCCTCGACTCCTCGGGATACCTGCGTTCCCTGCTGGCCGGCGGGATGTACGCCGGTGCCGTGCTGGGCGCTCCGCTGGCACTGGTGGCGGCGCTGCGACCGACGACATCCACGGGCGGCGACGCCCCCACGATCGGAGACGGGACGTGAGCGCGATGCCGCAGCAGAGCGTGGCGCCGGAGCAGGGCACGCTCGGGCGGTCGCGGGCGGTCAGCGAGGCCACCCGCTACCTGTCCGCGGCCGCGTACACCGACGAGGCCTTCGCCGAGCGGGCGCTGGCCGCGGTGCTCGACGACGACCTGCGCGCGGTCGCCCCGTCGGTGGGTTTCGACGCCGCGTCGGTGCTCCGCCAGTGCCTTCGCGCTCGGCGACGCCGGCGGCGGCGGGACGTTTGGCTGCTGATCGCCGGTGGCGCCGCGGTGGTGCTCTCGCCGCTGTGGACGCTGCTGGCCGGCGCGGCGATGATGCTGGGCACGAGGCTGACCCCGTTCCGGCCGACCCGGTACGGCCCGCTCGGGCCGCTGGCGGCGTTGGTGTCGACGGCGCTGATCTCGGTGCTGCTGCTGGTTCAGCTGCAGGGTGCCGCGACCGGCGACGGGGAGACCGGTCTGCCCGGGTGGCTGGTCGGCCGGCCGGTGCTGGCCCTGCCGTTCGGCGTGGTGGGGTACGTGGTGGTCGTGGCGCACCTGTGGGGCACCCGGCGGCTGCTGGTCGGCCGGTTGCGCCGTGGCCGGTTCCGCGCGCCCGACGCGTCCCACGACGGCCGGTACGCGGCCCGCCTGGCCGCGGTCGAGGAGGCCCAGCGGGGCAACGTGACCGTGTACAGCGGATACGTGCCCTTCGTCGGGCACGGCACCCCGGTCGCCGGCTGGTCGTTCGCGCTTCCCCTGGTGCCGGCCGGGCACGGCGCGCTCCTGTCCGGCGTGGCAGCGCGTACCGGCACGTCGGGGCAGCCGGCGCCGTTCGCGGTGCTGGACCTGATCGACCACGTGCGGTCCCGCCTGGCGGCGGTCGGGCTCGACGGACCGGACTCAGACCGGCTGCCGGAGCTGCTGCTGGAGGACCGGATCTTCGTGGGCGGGCGGCTGCTGACCGACGACGCGCGGCTGCTGCCCGACCGGGAGCGGATGCCCCGACAGTGCTGGACCGACGACGAGGTACGCCAGGTGGCGGGCCGCCCGCAGGGCGCGGCCCGGCACTACCTGTGCGCCCTGGTGCCGTCCTGGGGCGCGGAGGTGGTGGCCGGCACCTTTCTGCACTTCTCCACCGACGGCCGGGTCCTCTACCTCGAGTGCGCCCGCACGCTGCTGGAACCGCCGCGCTGGGCGTACCACGACGTGGACCGGCTGACGGAGTGGGTCCCGGCCAGCCAGGGCGCGCAACTGCTGGCCACCGGTGCGGAGATGCTGCTGCGCACGGCGGCGGGCGCGCCGCTGCGGCTGATCGCCGACGCCACCCGTGTCCTGCGGTACGACCGGCGGCGGGCGCGGGCGAGGCGGCTGGCCCGGGAGGACCTGGGCCACGACTACGGTGCCCGGGTCGGGGTGCGGGAACTGGCGACCGGCAGCGGCTACCACAACTACTTCCAGGTGCTGGACGCCGCCAAGCACCTGAAGGTCGTCGAGCGGCACGTGCTGGCCGCCATCGTGGACTTCCTGGACGAGCGCGGGGTGGACACCGCCGAGTTCCGCTCGCGGCAGACGATGATCCTGAACCAGGGTGTCATCCAGACCGGTGGGCTCAGTGTCGTGGGCAACCAGGCGGTGGGTGCGGGGGCGCATGCGGAGCAGCGCGGCGAACCGGTGCCGGCGCCACGAGGCGGCCGGTCCGGCGCGGAGTGAGGGAGCGGCATGTCCGAGATCAACTATGGGATCCAGCAGACCGGTGGAACCAGCCAGGTCGGCAACCAGGCGGTCGGTCCCGGGGCGTACGCCGTCGGGGGCGGCCTGCACGCGACGGCACCGCCGGCGGTCGACGTGGCCGCCCTGGTGCGGCAGTTGGTGGAGGTCGTCGAGCGGCATCGGGCCGAGCTGCCGGGGCCGGCCGTGGCGGTCGCGGC
>NZ_JBFAMU010000686.1:0-2169 GCF_040656655.1 Micromonospora sp. NPDC049799 | reverse complement strand
CTCCCCGCCGGCGGCGTTCATCACCGGCGCCTCGATCGCCCTCGACGGGGGCTGGACGGCGAACTAGTGGCACCCCGCACAATGTCGGTCATGTCTACGGAGGACTGGTCGAGGCCGGCTGGCCACCGGCCCGCGCCACCCACATCGGCGCGCTCATGCGGTACTTCGTGGCCGGTTCCGCGCTGGGCTCGTTCGCCCGTGGCTTCGTCGAGGACCCCGGGCTCTACGCCGAGCAGTACCCGCACCTCACCCAGGCCCACCGGCTCGCCGAGCACCAGCACCAGGTGGACGAGGGCGCGTTCGCGCTCGGTCTCGACGCGCTCATCGACGGGCTCTCCCGCACCTACGAGCAGCACGTCGGGCCGCTGCCGCCACTCCCGCCCGCCGCGCCCGCGTACTAGGGTCCAAACTTGCACTGCTAGTTTCGGGCGACCGACGTGAGGGGCGCGGATGGATCTCGCACGGACCGACCTCTACCTCGACGGCCGGTGGGTCACCGCGTCCGACGGGGCGACACTGCCGGTGCACAATCCGGCGACCGAGGAGGTCGTCGCGACCGTACCGGCCGGCACCGCCGCCGACGTCGACCGGGCGGTGGCCGCCGCGCGGGCCGCCTTCACCGGCTGGGCCACGACCGCGCCCGCCGACCGCGCCGCGCACCTGAACCGGCTGCACGCCGCGCTCACCGCCCGGGCCGACGAGATCGGCCGCATCATCGCCCTGGAGCTGGGCACCCCGCTGAAGCTGGCCACCCGGGTCCAGGCCGGCCTGCCGCTGACCGTGCTGCGCGGCTACGTGGACCTGGCCGCCCGGCCGCCCGCCGAGGAGACCGTCGGCAACTCGCTGGTGGTCCGGGAGCCCGTCGGCGTGGTCGGCGCGATCACCCCCTGGAACTACCCCCTGCAACAGGTGATGGCGAAGCTCGCCCCGGCCCTCGCCGCCGGGTGCACCGTGGTGCTCAAGCCGAGCGAGCTGACCCCGCTGGTGTCGTACCTGCTGTTCGACGCCATCGCAGAGGCCGGGTTCCCGCCGGGAGTGGTCAACCTGGTCACCGGCACCGGTCCGGTGGTCGGCGAGGCCATCGCCGCGCACCCCGACGTGGACATGGTCTCCTTCACCGGGTCCACCGCGACCGGCCGCCGCATCTCGCACCTGGCCGCGGACCGGATCGCCCGGGTCGCACTCGAACTCGGCGGCAAGTCCGCCAACGTGGTCCTCGACGACGCCGACCTCGTCGCCGCGGTCAAGGTCGGGGTCGGCCACGCCTTCCTCAACTCGGGACAGACCTGCACCGCGTGGACCCGGATGCTGGTGCACCGGTCCCGCTACGACGAGGCACTGACGCTGGCGGCCAAGGCCGCGCAGGCGTACCGGCTCGGTGACCCGTTCGACCCGGACACCCGGATGGGTCCGCTGGTCTCGGCCGCCCAGCGGGAGCGGGTCCTCGGGCACGTCACCCGGGGGTTGGCCGACGGCGGCCGGCTGGTGGCCGGCGGACCCGACGCACCGGTGCCCGACCGCGGCTGGTTCGTCGCGCCCACCGTGATCGCCGACGTCGACCCGGACAGCGCCCTGGCCCAGGAGGAGGTGTTCGGTCCGGTGCTCGCGGTGATCCCGGTCGACGACGACGACCACGCCGTGGCGGTCGCCAACAACTCCCGGTACGGGCTGGCCGGCGCCGTCTGGTCGGCCGACGAGGAGCGGGCGCTGCGGGTGGCCCGGCGGATGCGGACCGGCGCGGTGGACGTCAACGGCGCACCATTCAACCCGCTCGCACCGTTCGGCGGCTACAAGCAGTCCGGCTTCGGCCGGGAGCTGGGCCGGTACGGGCTGGACGAGTTCCTCCAGACCAAGGCCATCCAGCGATGAGGGCGCTGCTCGCACGGGGTGTCGGCGCCCCGCTCGGCGTGGAGGAGGTCGAACTGCCCGCCCCCGGTCCCGGCGAGGTCCGCGTCGACATCCGGGCCGCCGGGGTCTGCCACTCCGACCTGTCCATGGTCAACGGCACCCTCGCCGCGCCGTACCCGCTGGCGCTCGGCCACGAGGCGGCCGGCGTCGTCGTCGAGGTCGGCGCGGACGTGACCCGGGTGCCTCCGGGAGCGCACGTGGTGCTGAACTGGGCGCCGCCGTGCCGGAGCTGCTGGTTCTGCGGGCACGGCGAGCCGTGGC
>NZ_JBFAMU010000685.1:0-2179 GCF_040656655.1 Micromonospora sp. NPDC049799 | reverse complement strand
AGGAGGCCGAACCAGTCGCCGAAGGAGGCGGCGCCGAGGACGATCCAGAGCCGGCGGAACGGTCGGATCCGCAGAACCGAGCGGATCGCCGCGTACGCCGGTGGTCGGGCCGGGCGCGCCGCCGGATCCGGCGCCGTCGCGGCGGTCGTTCCCGGACGACGCCGACATCGGAGAGAGGTCCGAGGACGCGCTGCGGACCCGGGGCCGGCGCTCCTGACGACTGCCTGCGGCCCGCCAACGGGTAGCTGGGTACTGATCGACGTGGACGCGTTGACCTGACCCGCCGTACGACCTGACATCGCGACCGTCCGGGCTCTGCCCGGGCGGTCGCGGCATGTCCGCGTGCCACCGCCACCCGTCCGGCCCCGGACACGTACGCATCCACGATCTTCGATAAGCGCCGGATCGGCAACCCGGGGCGGCCACTTTCGCGGCTCGCGCCGAATTGCGGCCCAGAAATGTTACCGACTGGTAGACGACATGTTACGACAAGGACCTCCCATCCCCTCGGAGGTCCTGAATGCGTCTTCGGCTGTTCCCCACCCTCGGCAGCCTCGCCGCCGGCGTCCTGCTCGCGGCCACCCTCACCGCCACCCCCGCCGCCGCCGCCGGCACCGACTACGCGGCCCTCGGCGACTCGTACTCCTCGGGCGTCGGCACCAACAACTACGACGGCGTCAGCGGCTCCTGCCTGCGGAGCCCCCAGGCGTACCCGCGGCTGTGGGCCAACACCCACGTCGTCGCCACCTTCCAGTTCGTCGCCTGCTCGGGCGCCACCACCCGGGAGGTACTCAGTGGACAGCTCGGTGCGCTGAACTCCGGCACCGACCTGGTGACGATCTCCATCGGCGGCAACGACGCCGGCTTCGCCGACGTCGTGACGACCTGCCGACTGGGCAGCGACAGCAGTTGCCTCAGCGCGGTGAACACCGCGAAGGCCTACATCACCACGACCCTCCCGGGCCGGCTCGACGAGACCTACCGGGCCGTCCGCAGCCGGGCACCGTACGCCCGGGTGGTGGTGCTCGGTTACCCGCGCCTGTTCGAGCTGGGCTGGTGCGGCTTCGGCAGCATCAGCGAGTACAAGCGCAACCTGCTCAACGGCGGCTCCGACACCATGTCGAGCGTCATTTCCAGCCGGGCCGGAGCGGCCGGCTTCACCTACGTCGACGTACGCGGCCGGTTCGCCGGGCACGGCGTGTGCGCGGCCAGCCCCTGGATCAACGGGACCACCTGGCCGGTCGTCGAGTCGTACCACCCGAACGCCAGCGGCCACTCCTCCGGCTACCTGCCGGCGCTGAACGCCACCACCGCCTGACGGCACTCCGGTCCGGCGCCACCGACGCCGGCGGCCCGCCCCGTCGGCGGACCGCCGGCGTCACACCTGGGCCGACCGGTCACCCGGTCAGCGTGGTCCGTCCTCCGGGCTCGACGGCGGGTCCACCACCGGATGCCCGGTGTCGTCCACCACGCCCGGGGCCATGCTGCCGCCGTGCGCGTCCTGCGCCTCCCGGGTGCGCCGCGCCGCCGCGTCCTGCGGCACGCCCGGCGCGTCGTCGCCCGGCCACCGCTGCTCCTGGTCACTCATCCGTACCGTCCCTCCGTCGTCCCGAGTCCAGGCGGTACCCGAGCGGCCCGCCGGAAAACCCGGCCGGTCAGGAGGGGGCGCCGGCTCGCGCGTACGGCCCGGCGGGAAGGACGCCGAGCAGGGCGGCCAGGCTCGCGGCGTCGCGCTGCGCCTGGTCGTCGCAGCAGTTGTTGAACAGCACGTGCAGCTCGTCGCTCTGCCCGGCCAGGTCGGTCAGCAGCTCCGCCCAGCGGCGCAGCTCCTCCGCGCCGTACGCGTAGCGGAACTTCTCCTGCTTGTCGCCGGTGTCCCAGCCCGTGCTGTGGCCGTGGAAGCGGACCACCGCCAGGTCGGCGGTGGGCACGAGGATCGGCGGCACCGACGAGGGGTGTCCCTGCGGCATGTCCACGCCCACGTGGGACAGGTCGTGCTCGCGCAGGAAGGCCAGCGTGTCCAGCGCCGCCGTACCGTCGAACCAGGACCCGTGCCGCAGCTCCACGGCGACCCGCCACGGCCACACCATGCGGACCGTCACCACGTCCACGCCCGAGGCGCACCGGACCCGCCGCAGGACGGGCAGCACCGTGTGCGCGTCGAACGAGACAGCGAGCT
>NZ_JBFAMU010000684.1:0-2186 GCF_040656655.1 Micromonospora sp. NPDC049799 | reverse complement strand
CCCCCCGGTGCCTCGTCGGCGCGGTCCGGCGGAGCGCTCGCGGCGTCGGCCGTGCCCGCGTCGGCGGATGCGGTCGGGAGGGCCTGTGCCGGGTCCGTTCCCGGGTCGCCGCAGGTCGTCTCCGGCCGGGCGGGCTGACGGCCGCCGCCGGTGGTCACGCATCCGGGGGTGGAGGCGGTGGTGATGCGGCGGGCCAGGGCGCGGACGGTCGGATGGGCGAACAGGTCCACGATGGCCAGGTCCGGCGCGACCCGCGCGGTGAGGCGACGGTGCGCCTGGACGAGGGTCAGTGACGTGGCCCCGAGCCGGAAGAACGGCGTGTCCGGGTCGACGGGTGCGCCGAGCAGGTCGCTGAGGACTTCCGCGACCGCGCGTTCGACGGCGGGATCCGGCAGGTCGACCTGCGCCACCGTGTCCGCTCGCGCATCGACCGGCCCGGCGGCGGGCTCCGACGCGCCGGCTGGTACCGCCGGGGGCGGGACCGAGCTGTCCGGTGCGGCGGCGACGTCCAGGGACAGCAGGTCCGTCCCCGAGCCGACCCGCGCCGTCAACCGGTACGGCAGGACTCCGGCGTCCGCGATCTCCGCCAGGCGTGCCGCGGCGGCGAGGGCGGCCGCCGGGCGGAGGTGCCCCGCCCTCACCTCGACACGGACCTCCAGGCCCGCCCCCACCGCGTCGTCGAGCAACGCGGCCAGGCCGGCGCCCCGCTCCCGGGTCACCCCGGTCGGCCGGTACACGGCGACGGTGAGGGGTTCGGCGCCGTCCGGTACCGCCGACTCCTCGTCGCCGGCCACCTCGGTCGGTCGGGCGAGCGATCCGCCGGAGGACGGGCTCTCGTGGCTGGCGGGGATGGACGGTCGGCGCGCGGAGCGGTACGGGTCGGGCAGGGCCGCGTGGTCGACCTTGCCGTTGTCGGTGACCGGCAGGGCCGGCAGGGACACGAACCGGCTCGGCGCCATGTACTCGGGCAGGTGCTCCCGCAGCCGCGCCACCAGGTCGTCCTCGGCGGGTGGGGTGTCGGCGTCGGCCGGCACGACGTACGCGACCAGCCGAGGTCGGCCGTCCGGGCCGGGCACCGACCGGGCCACGCACTGCCGCACCCCGGGGGCCCGGTCGAGAACCGACTCGACCTCGCCCAGCTCGATCCGGTGGCCCCGGATCTTGACCTGCCGGTCCACCCGGCCGAGGAACTCGATCGTGCCGTCGTACCGCCAGCGGCCGAGGTCACCGGTGCGGTAGAGGCGGCGGCGCAGCAGCGGGTGGTGGCTGAAGCGCTGAGCGGTCTGTTCGGGGTCGCCGACGTAGCCGCGCGCCACACCGTCCCCACCGATGTACAGCTCACCGGCCGATCCCACCGGGCACGGGCGGCCGTCGTCGTCGAGGATGTGGAAGGACTGCCCGCGCAGGGCGCGACCATAGGGGATGCTCGTCCAGGCGGGGTCGACCGCCCCGATCGGATGGCAGATCGACCAGATGGAGCCCTCGGTGGCGCCGCCGAGGCTCACCACCCGCGCGTCCGGGGCGAGCGACCGCAGCCGGTCCGGCAGGGTGATCGGGATCCAGTCGCCGGAGAGCAGCACGAGCCGCAGCGCCGACAGTGCCTCCGTCGCCGCCACCGGGTCGATCTCGGCGTACTCGACGAGCATCTCCAGCAGGGCCGGCGCCGAGTTCCACACGCTCACCCGGTGCCGGGCCGCCAATTCCAGCCAGTGCCCCGGGTCCCGCTGCCGGTCCGGTTCGGGGAGCACCATCGCGGCCCCTGCGCCCAGGGCGCCGAACACGTCGTACACCGACAGGTCGAAGCTCAACGCGGACAGTGCCAGGACCCGGTCCTCCGGGGTGAGCGGGAACCGGGCCGCCATCTCGTCCAGGGTGGTGCGCGCCTGCCGATGCTCGACCGCCACGCCCTTGGGCCGCCCGGTGGACCCGGACGTGAAGATCGCGTACGCGAGGTCGTCGGCCCGCGCCCGGCGCAGCCGGACGTCCGATGGATCGGGGCCGGCGAGGACACCGGCGGTGTCGAGCCGGTGCACCCGGACACCCTCGGGCCAGCTCGTGTCGACACCGGCGGCGACCACCGCGTGCCGGATCCCGGCCTGCTCGCAGGCCGAGGCGACCCGAGGTGCCGGCCATCCCGGCTCGACCGGCACGTACGCGGCGCCGGCGCGGACCACGCCGAGCGTGGC
>NZ_JBFAMU010000683.1:0-2191 GCF_040656655.1 Micromonospora sp. NPDC049799 | reverse complement strand
GGCGACCTGGCCAACCTGGAGGCGACGTTCGCCGAGTTCGCCCGGCTGACCGACCACGGAAACGGCGACGGGCGCCGGTCCCCGAGGGGGAGCGGCGCCCGTCGTACGTGGTGCGGGAGCGTCAGCGGCGGTCGATGTCGCTGGCGGTGTCCTCCTGGTAGCTCGCGCCACCGTCGGACTCGCTGGTCAGCGGCTTGGCGCCACCCTCCGGCGGACCGGCGAGCGACTGGCCACCGGCGGCCAGCTCGGGGAACTTGTGGTCGAACGCCGGCCGCTCGGAGCGGATCCGCGGCATCCGGTCGAAGTTCCGCAGCGGGGGCGGCGAGCTGGTCGCCCACTCCAGCGAGTTGCCGTGGCCCCAGGGGTCCTCGACCTCGACGACCGGCCCGGCCTTGTACGACTTCCAGCAGTTGTAGAGGAACGGCAGCGTCGAGATACCGGTGATGAACGCGCCGACCGTGGAAATCATGTTCAGCGTGGTGAAGCCGTCGTCAGGCTGGTAGTCGGCGTAGCGGCGAGGGAAGCCCTCGTTGCCCAGCCAGTGCTGCACCAGGAAGGTGGTGTGGAAACCGATCATGGTGAGCCAGAAGTGCACCTTGCCGAGGCGCTCGTCGAGCATCCGGCCGAACATCTTCGGGAACCAGAAGTAGATGCCGGCGAACACCGCGAACACGATCGTGCCGAAGAGCACGTAGTGGAAGTGGGCCACCACGAAGTACGAGTCGGAGACGTGGAAGTCCAGCGGGGGGCTGGCCAGCAGCACACCGGTCAGACCACCGAAGAGGAACGTCACCAGGAAGCCGATCGAGAAGAGCATCGGCGACTCGAAGCTGAGCTGGCCCCGCCACATGGTGCCGATCCAGTTGAAGAACTTCATACCGGTGGGCACGGCGATCAGGAAGCTCAGGAAGCTGAAGAACGGCAGCAGCACCTGGCCGGTGGCGAACATGTGGTGCGCCCAGACGCTCATCGACAGGGCGGCGATGGCGATCGTGGCGGCGACCAGGCCCTTGTAACCGAAGATCGGCTTACGGGAGAAGACCGGGATGATCTCGGACACGATGCCGAAGAACGGCAGCGCGACGATGTAGACCTCGGGGTGCCCGAAGAACCAGAAGAGGTGCTGCCACAGCATCGGGCCGCCGGTCGCCGGGTCGTACACGTGGGCACCGAGGATGCGGTCCGCGGCGAGCGCGAAGAGCGCGGCGGCCAGCAGCGGGAAGACCAGGATCGCCAGGAGGCTGGTGACCAGCAGGTTCCAGGTGAAGATCGGCATCCGGAACATGGTCATGCCGGGCGCGCGCAGGGTCAGGATCGTGGTGATCATGTTGACCGCGCCGAGGATGGTGCCCAGACCGGAGATGGCCAGACCCACGATCCACATGTTGGCGCCGACGCCCGGGGAGTGCTCCACGCTGCTCAGCGGCGCGTACGCGAACCAGCCGAAGTCGGCGGCTCCACCCGGGGTGATGAAGCCGAGCGTCGCCATCGTGCCGCCGAACAGGTACAGCCAGTAGGCGAAGCTGTTCAGCCGGGGGAAGGAGACGTCCGGCGCACCGATCTGGAGCGGCACGATGTAGTTGCCGAAGGCGAACACGATCGGCGTCGCGAAGAACAGCAGCATGATCGTGCCGTGCATGGTGAACAGCTGGTTGTACTGCTCGGGCGACAGGAACTGCAGCCCGGGTCGGGCCAGCTCGGCCCGCATGATCAGCGCCATGAGGCCACCGATCATGAAGAACGCGAACGCGGTGACCATGTACATGATCCCGATCTGCTTCGCGTCCGTGGTCCGCAGCAGCCGCGCGAGGGCCGACCCCTTGACCGGTGCTCGGACCGGCCAGGGCCGGGTCACGACCGGCTTGGGTGCGACGGTGGTCACGAGTGGCCTCCGGTTCTGGGTTGTCCCGCTTGGCGCGCGCTGGTTTTTCGGCGAGCCGTCATCCGCAAGGAGGATAGTCCCCGGCAGGTGGCCCCGCCGCGTGGGGTGGGCGGGTAACCTGCGCCACTCCGCCCCGCCGCCCCGGTCCGGGTGGTCGCGGCGCACCGCCGGACCGGCGTCACCGCAACGCGCCGCCGGGCCCGGCTCAGAGCGGCGTTCGACGAGGCGTAGCGGAACCACAGCCGCTCGGCGATGAAGCGCGGGCACGTTTCGTGCCTGAGCAGGAGATCCACGAGCGAATGCGCGTCG
>NZ_JBFAMU010000682.1:0-2195 GCF_040656655.1 Micromonospora sp. NPDC049799 | reverse complement strand
CTCGCCGCGTCGTCGGCCGGTGGCGGCGCCTCCGGTGTCGCCCCCGGAGACGGTGGGTCGGTGGGCGACGCGGGGGCGGCCGTCCCCCCGACCTGGGACTGCGGCGCCGGTGGGGCGGCCTGGGCGCTCATCGTGAACAGCACGGCCGCCAGCGCGCTCCCGGTCAGCAGCGTGAGCAACGGGGTCATCCGCTTCATGGGCATCTCCCTTCCTACGGACGTACGGGCGGGAGGCCCCGGTCGTTCAACCGATCTTCGGAACCCTTTCGAACCGTGGTCGTCACGGCTCCGTGTCTATGATCGACAACTCCTGACCGTGGACATGACGAGAGCTGCCGTCCGTTTCGCCCGGACGGGGAAGTGGGGGAGCGGTGACGCGCGAGGCCCGGGCCTTTTGGCTGCGTACGCCCGGCGTCGGCGAGATCCGGCCCTGCCCCCTGCCCACCCCCGGGCCGGACGAGGTGCTGGTCCGGACCCTCTTCTCGGCGGTCAGCCGGGGCACCGAGACGCTGGTCTTCGGTGGCCACGTGCCCGCCGACCAGTACGCCGCGATGCGCGCCCCGTTCCAGGAGGGCGACTTCCCGGCCCCGGTCAAGTACGGCTACCTCAACGTCGGCCTCGTCGAGGAGGGGCCGGAGCGGCTGCGCGGGCGGACGGTGTTCTGCCTGTACCCGCACCAGAGCGCGTACGTGGTCCCCGCCGACGCGGTGGTCGTCGTACCCGATGGCGTGCCGGCCGCCCGCGCGGTCCTCGCCGGGACGGTGGAGACGGCGGTAAACGCGCTCTGGGACGCCGCGCCCCTGGTCGGCGACCGGGTCACCGTCGTCGGCGCCGGCATGGTGGGCTGCGCGGTCGCCGCGCTGCTGGCCCGCTTCCCCGGCGTACGCGTCGAGCTGGTCGACATCGACCCGGCCCGCGCCGCCGTCGCGGCCGCCCTCGGCGTCGGCTTCGCGTCCCCGGACGACGCCACCGGCGGGCGGGACCTCGTGGTGCACGCCAGCGCCAGCTCCGCGGGCCTGCAACGGTCGGTGGACCTGCTCGCCGCCGAGGGCACCGTCGTCGAGCTGAGCTGGTACGGCGACCGTCCGGTGACGGTGGCGCTGGGCGGCGCGTTCCACTCCCGACGGTTGACCCTCCGGGCCAGCCAGGTGGGAATGGTCGCGCCGGCCCGCCGGGGCAGCCGCAGCTTCGCCGACCGGATGGCCCTCGCCCTGGACCTGCTGGCCGACCCGGTCTTCGACGCCCTGGTCACCGGGGAGTCCCGCTTCGCGGACCTGCCCGACGTGCTGGCCCGACTGCACGCGGGCGACCTGTCCGCGCTCTGCCACCGCATCAGCTACGACGAGGAGTGAGCCGTGTTCAGCGTGACGGTCCGGGACCACATGATGATCGCCCACAGTTTCCGGGGGGACGTGTTCGGTCCGGCGCAGCGCCTGCACGGCGCGACGTTCGTCGTCGACGCGACGTTCCGCCGGACCGACCTGGACGCCGACGGCATCGTCGTGGACATCGGGCGGGCCACCGAGCAGCTGCGGGCCGTGCTCGGTGAGCTGACCTACCGCAACCTGGACGAGGACCCGGCCTTCGCCGGGGTGAACACCACCACCGAGGTGCTCGCGCGTACCGTCGCCGATCGCCTCGCCGACCGGGTGCACGCCGGTGACCTGGGCGACGGCGCGCACGGGCTGGCCGGGATCACCGTCACGTTGCACGAGTCGCACGTCGCCTGGGCCAGCTACGAACGGTCCCTGTGACAGGGCACCAGGACGGCCCCACGGTGCACGTGGTGCTGCCGGGGGACATCGACGATCCGGCGTCGCCGAGCGGCGGCAACCACTACGACCGGCGGGTCCTCGACGGGCTCGCCGCGCTCGGCTGGGCCGTCCGCGAACACCCGTTGCCCGGCGACTGGCCGCACCCGGACACGGCAGCCCGCGTCGGCCTGGCGCGGATGCTCGCCGCCCTGCCCGACCGGAGTGCGGTGCTCGTCGACGGTCTCGTCGCCTCGGCCGTGCCGGGGGAGCTGACGGCGAACGCCGCCCGGCTGGGCCTGGTCGTCCTGGTGCACATGCCGCTGGAGGACGACGCCGAGCGGTCGGCGCTGGCGGCGGCGTCGGCGGTCGTCGCCACCAGCGAGTGGACCCGGCGGCGGCTGCGCGAGCTATACGGAATGCCGGTGGTGCACGTCGCCGCGCC
>NZ_JBFAMU010000681.1:0-2206 GCF_040656655.1 Micromonospora sp. NPDC049799 | reverse complement strand
CCGCCGGGCGGCGGTGACGAGGATGGCGGCCAGCACGGCCAGCAGCAGGACGGCCGTCGCGGCGGCGCCCACCGCCAGCCAGCGCTCCCGGTCCAGGTCGTCGAGGCGGTCGGCGAGCAGCGCGTCGAGTTCACCGAGGATGACCGGCTGGAGCTGCCGACTGGCGGCCTGGACGGCGGTCCGGGCGCCGACGAGCCGACCCGCGTCCACCTCGCCGCTCGGCGTGGTGGGGGTCGAGTACGCGGCCAGCGCCTCCACCGCCCGCTGGTAGGTGTCCAGCGGGGTGAGGACGGTGGGGCCGAGGTTGGTGCTCTCCGAGCTGTCCACCGCCGCCCGCAGGTCGGTCACCATGTCGGCGGACGGCGCGAGGGCGGCGACGCGGACGCCGGCGAGTTCGGCGACGGTCCTGGCCCGCTGGGCGGCCGGCCGCTGCGCGGCCAGGATGGTCAGGTCGGCGAGCCGGCCGGCGGCGACCATCGCCTGGGGCAGGTCCTTGCCGATGCCGTCCTGCAGGAAGAAGGAGTCGGACTCAGGGTCGCGGACCAGTCCGGAGGTCTCCCGTACCTTCCGGTGCAGGTCCAGCAGCAGCTCGGTGGTCTCGCCGTAGGCGGCGTAGGCGGTCTCCGGGTCCGTGGGGCTCCGGTCCGACAGCGCCTCCAGTTTGGCCCGCAGTCCGGCCCAGCGTTCCTGGGCGCGCAGGTCGTCGCCGATGCGGGCGTCGACCGAGGCGGCCGCCTCCACCGCCCGGGTCAGCTCGTCGCCGGACACCGTCCTACCGGCCACGGCGGCGGACTGGGCCTCCACCAGCGCGTCGGTCACCGGAGCCAGGGCCCGGAGGTACTCGACGCCGAGACGTTCGGACACGACCAGGTCGCGGTCGTCGTCGGTGAGCCGCCAGGTCTGGACGAAGAGGAGAGCCAGCGGCGCGAGGAGGGCCACCACCAGCAGTAGTGGCAGAGCACGGCCGACGGCGGAGGGTCGCCGGCGGACCCGCGGCGCGGGGACGGTCATGGTCAGTCTCCTCCGGCGGGGGCGGGGAACCGGTCGCGGTGTGGTGCTCGCCGATCGAGTCCCATGCACCGGACCGGAAACTAACCGAAGCCAGTAGGGGGCTTAGCGCCGTCGGGCAGTCAGTTTTGCGTCAGTTCGCGCGAAGTCACCTGTCGTTGATCAGATGGACACCGTCCGTGCCATTCCCGCACCGACATGGATGGATCGGAGCCGATTTCCGCCGAAGATCGGAATTCACGTGATCCGAATTCATCCCGCTGGGACGGGTCTGGACCTTCCGCGCTCGCACCGATCCGCCCGACGATCGGAGCAACCGGACGGACGTACGGAGGATCTCAGCCAACGCTCAGGATCCGGCCCGTAGCGTGTGCCGCATGAGATCGCCGTCGCCGGCCGCGTGGATCCGGCGTGCCCTGCCCACCCGCCGCCGTGCCGTCGTCGCCACGGTGGTCGCCGTGCTGCTCGTCGGGGCGGTGGTCTGGGCGGTACGACCGCAGGGGCCGGACGTCCGCACCGAGTCCGCCGTCCTGACCGTCCGTTCCGGCCCGGCCGGCGACGAGCCGGTCGACCTGGACACCACGCTCTACCTGCCCGAGGAGGCGTCCGCCGGCGACAAGGTCCCGGCGGTGCTGCTCGCACACGGCTTCGGCGGCACCAAGGAGTCGGTGCGCTCGGACGCGGAGGAGTTCGCCGGTCGCGGGTACGCCGTCCTGACGTGGACGGCCCGCGGCTTCGGCCGCAGCGGCGGGCAGATCCACCTGGACAACCCCGACTACGAGGTACGCGACGCCGAGCGGCTGCTGGACTGGCTCGCCGCCCGGCCCGAGATCCGTACCGACGCCGCAGGTGACCCGAGCGTGGGCGTCGTCGGCGGTTCGTACGGCGGCGGGCTCGCCCTGCTGCTCGCGGCGCAGGACAAACGTGTGGACGCGATCGTCCCGATGATCACCTGGAACGACCTGTCCCGGGCGTTCCTGCCGGAGAGCAGCGGCCGGGACACCACCGAGGGCGTGTTCAAGTCCGGCTGGGCCGGGCTGTTCTTCGGTGGCGGCGGCAACGTCGGCACCGGACCGGCCGGGATCTCCGGTGCGACCGGGGCCCGGTCGGAGGGTGCGCCCGCGTCGGCCTCGCGCTACCAGCACTTCCGCACGTACCGGGCAGCCCATCTCAGGCTGAGGTACACCGCTCACGCAGG
>NZ_JBFAMU010000680.1:0-2212 GCF_040656655.1 Micromonospora sp. NPDC049799 | reverse complement strand
GCCGTGTGCCGGGCGCGTCGGGGCTGTGGTGCCCGGTCAGCGCAGCGCCTTGCCGCCGCGCGTGTGTGGCACGTCGTCCAGCAGGGCGAGGAGCTGACCGTGCAACCCCGGATTGGCCGCGACCACGGTCCCGTTCCCACCCAGCACCGGGTGGCCGTCCAGGTCGGACACCCGCCCGCCGGCTTCGGCGAGGATCACCGGCAACGGTGCGACGTCGTCGTAGCCCTGACCGACCAGGACGGCCGCGTCCACCCGCCCGGTGACGACGTGCACCACGGCGTGGTGGATGCCGCCCACCAGGTTGACCCGCCGGTGCAGGACGGCCAGCACGTCCTCGGACCACGCGTGCTGGTTGGCGCCGAGCACCAACGCCCCGTCCAACCGGTCCCGGTCACCCACCCGGGTCCGACGGGCGGCACGCACCGGTTCGTCGAGGTCGGTCAGCAGCCGACATCCCCGGCCGCGCGCCGCGAAGACCGTCTCCCGCTGCATCGGCATGTGGATCACGCCGATCGCCGGACCGTGCTCGTCCTCGTACGCGAGGAGATTCGCGAACAGTGGCATCCGGCGGGTGAGATACCCGGTCCCGGAGATCGGGTCGACCACCCAGCGGCGCCCGGACCCGCCGCCGGACTCGCCCGCCTCCTCGCCGAGCACCGCGTCGTCCGGAGCGAAGCGGGCGATCGCGGCCCGGATCTGTTCCTCCACCGCGACGTCCGCGTCGGTCACCTCGGTGCCGTCGGCCTTGCGCCTGCGGCCCGGGGCCCCGTCGAAGAAGGCGGCGGTGGCGGTGCGCCCGGCGTCGCGGGCGACCGCGACCGCGAACGCGACCAGGTCGTCGTCCACCGGAGGAGCGTCCGCAGCAGCCGGTGAGGTCCTGTGCTCATCCATCCGGGCAGTCAACCGGCACCGGCCGCGGTGGACCCACGGATTAAGGTGGGGCTTCAACGACGGGGGCGGGGACGTGAGCACGATCCGGTTCGAGGTGCGCGACGCCGCCGACATCAGGTTTCGGGTCTCACCGCTCTGGGAGACGGTCCGGAGCCGCTACGCGTTGGCCGATCCGGGCCGGTACGTCGTCCACCTGCCCTGGATCCGTCGGGCACGGGCACTGGCCGACGATCCTGCCCACGTGGAGTCGTTGCGGATGCTGGCCGCGATAGCCCGACCCGGAGCGTGGTTACCGGACTTCCTCACTCCGCCGCCGGCCCGTCCGATCGGCGACATCGAGGAGGAACTCGCCACCGTCGCGGCCACGCCGGACGAGGTGGTGGTCGCCGACCTGCTCGCGGTCGCTGTCCGGTCGCCGCTGCCGGCGCCGGTGGCCGCCGGCCTCGTGGCGCCGGGTCGGCTGCTGAGCGACCTGGTCGGGGCGGTCCGGCTCTGGCACCGGCTCGCGGTTGCGCCGTACTGGCCACGAATGCAGGCCCTGCTCGAGGCGGACATCGCGCACCGGTGCCGGCACCTGGCCGAGGGCGGCGTCCGGCGGCTCGTCGACGGGCTGCACCCGTCGCTGCGCTGGGCCGACGACCACATCGCCGCGGACGATCCCTGGGACGTGGACCGTGAGCTGCGCGGACGCGGCCTGCCGTTGATGCCGAGCGTCTTCGTCGACCGGCGGGTGCTCTGGAACGTGCGCCCCGACTCGGTGCCGATGGCGGTCTACCCGGTCCGCGGGGCGGCGACCCTCTGGGAGGCCGACCCCGTCCGCGCCGAGGCTCTGGCCGGCGTTCTCGGAGCCACCCGGGCCCGGCTCCTCAACCTGGTGTGCAGCCCGGCGACGACGAGCGAACTGGCCCGGCGGGTCACGCTCACCCCTGCCGCGGTCTCCCAGCACCTCACGGCGCTGCACTCGGCCGGCCTGGTCACCCGCGCGCGGCACGGCCGCAGCGTGCTCTACGTCAGTACCTCCGCCGGTCGCGCCCTGCTGACCGCCACCGGCACCGAACCCGACGGCGGGACCTGACCAGTAGCGGGCGGAGGCGCTCAGAACTCCTGGTACATCACGTGCAGCCCCACCCGGCCGAGCGTCGGGTGCCGGAACGCGCCGGGCACCGTGCCCACCACGGCGAAACCCTCCCGCCGGTACAGCTCCACCGCGCGCGTGTTGCACTCGACGACCGCGTTGAACTGCATCCCCGCGTACCCCCGGGCGCGGGCCCAGGCGAGCGCGTCGCGGCAGAGCGCGGTGCCCACGCCCCGGCCGCGCGCC
>NZ_JBFAMU010000679.1:0-2225 GCF_040656655.1 Micromonospora sp. NPDC049799 | reverse complement strand
CGGAGACGAGCGCGGCGTGCGGCAGTACCGCCTGGACGGTCGCCACCTGCGCCCGGGCGTGCCGCAGCGGCGGGCCGTCGGCGACGTTGGCCAGGTACCAGCCGCCCGGCCGCAGCACCCGGGCCACCTCGGTGACGTACTCCACCGAGGTCAGGTGGGCCGGCGTACGCGCACCGGCGAAGACGTCGGCGACGACCACGTCCACACTGGCCTCCCGGGTGGCGGTGAGCACCGCCCGCGCGTCGCCGACGCGGACCTTCAACCGGCCGTCCGACGGCAACGGCAGCAGGCGGCGGACGAGGTCGACCAGGGCGCCGTCCACCTCGCACACCCGTTGGGTGGAGCCGGGACGGGTCGCCGCGACGTACCGGGGCAGGGTCAGCGCCCCACCGCCCAGGTGGAGCATCCGCAGTGGCGCGCCGGCCGGGGCCACCAGGTCCACGGCGGCGGCGAGCCGGCGCACGTACTCGAATTCCAGGTGCGTCGGATCGGTCAGGTCCACGTGGGACTGCGGTGCCCCGTCGAGCAGCAGCGTCCACGAGCCGGGCCGGTCCGGGTCGGGCACCAGCTCGGCCTGCCCGGTGTCGACCTGCTCGACCACCCGGTCGGCGGCCCTCTTGCGGCCCATCAGCGGCGCGGCCGGGCGGCGGCGGTCAGCACCCGGTGCAGCAGTCGCGCGTCGCCGAGCAGAGCGCGCAGGCGGCGTTCCAGCCCGGCGATGGGGACCAGGTTCTGCGGTGCGCGGGGATCCTTGTACGGCGTGGACGCGAACCGGGGGAGGGTGACCAGCGACAGGTCGGCCAGGGCGACCGCCTCGGTGACGTCCAGCTCGGCGGAGCACTCCACCCGTACGATGCCCGCCCACGGCGCGCCGGCCGCCACCGGCAGCCGCAGATACCAGGACCAGCCGCCCCAGGCCGTGCCGAGCCGGAACACCGGGGACCGCTCGCCCGGCGCCAGGCCGGTCACCACGGCGGTCAGCCGGGCGTCCAGGTACTGGCTGTGCTGGGTCTTGATGTAGCCGAGGGTGCGCGGCAGCTGCCGGCGGTTGCGCAGCGGCCCGTCGACCACCAGCAGGTCACCGTCGATCCGCGCGGCACCGGAGACCTCCACCTCCAGCGCGGTCAGCGGGCCCTGCACGGCGGCCGGCAGCTTGGCCAGCTCGCCGGTCCCGCCGACCCGGTGCACCGGGTAGTGGACGCTGCCCGCGACCACGTCCTGCGCCGACGGGCTGGCGGTGAACAGACCCCGACCGACCTTCGCGCCGGCGAGCTGCGCCGCGCCGCGTTCCAGGTCGCACCGCACCACCCCGGCGGCGTACGAGGCGGCGATGCCCGGGTAGGAGCCGCCGTCGTCCTCGGCCGTCCACACGCTGGCGTCGATCCGGCGTACCCCGTCGACCAGCAGCACCACGTCGGGTGCCCGCACGCCGGGGCGCGGGCCGATCGCCCGCCAGTCCACCGCCGGCACCTCGTGGTCGGGCTCCACCCGGGCACTGCTCGGCGCCGCCGGACCGCCACCGGCCTCGAACGACGCCCCGTACGCCGGGTCCCAGGCGTCGACGAAGAACCGGCTCACGCCGCCACCTCGCTCCGCTCGGCAGCGGCGCGAGCCGCCGGGCTGCTGAGCCTGATGGTTCGCTCGCGACGCTCGCTCACCGGCCGGTCCGCTCGACGCGCGCCGTCCGGGCGTCCTTGCTGACCTCGAACCGCACCGGGATGCGCTCGGCCAGCGCCGGCACGTGGGTGACCACGCCGACCATCCGGTCGCCCCGGGCGGCCAGGTTCTCCAGGGTGGCGGCCACCGTGTCCAGCGTGGCCACGTCGAGGGTGCCGAAGCCCTCGTCCAGCACGATCGACTCCAGGCTCGCCGCCGTCGTGGACATCCCGGCCAACTGCTCGGACAGGGCCAGCGCCAGCGCCAGCGACGCCTGGAAGGTCTCACCGCCGCTCAGGGTGCGCACGCCCCGGCGCAGGCCGGCGTCGTGGTGGTCGACCACGAAGAACTCGCCCTTGTCGTGCACCAGGTCGTACTGGTCGCCGGAGAGTTCCCGCAGGATCGCCGAGGCGCCGTCGACGAGCAGGTCGAGCGCCTCGGCGAGCAGCCACCGCTCGAAGTTGTTGGCCCGCAGGTGCCCGGCGAGGGCGCGCGCCACCTGCGCCTCGCGCTCGTGGACGGCCCGCTGGTCGCGCAGCTCGGCGGCCTGGTCGCGCCGCTCCACCAGC
>NZ_JBFAMU010000678.1:0-2237 GCF_040656655.1 Micromonospora sp. NPDC049799 | reverse complement strand
GGCCCTTCCTTACCGCCGCCCCGTCAGTGCTGGCGGCGGACGTCGTAGCCGGGGCCGTCCGGGCCGGGCACGGCGCCGAGGAACTCCTGGCCCCGATCAGCGGTCGCTGAGGCTGCCCAGCAGAACCGCGCGGGAGGATCGGCGGGTCAGATCCTCGGCGACGCTGCCCAGCAGGCGGTCCCGGAGCCCGTGCCCGTGCCGGCCGGCCACCAGCAGGTCCACGTCGTGCGCCTCGGCCATCGCGAGCAGCGCGTCCGCCGGGTGGCCGACGACGACCTCCGTGGTCGGCTCGGGCAGGTCTCCGGGTAGGCCGCGGACCCGCTCGTCGAGCATCCGCCGGGTCGCCCGCCGCTCGTCCTCGGCCTCCCGACCGATGCGGTCCGGACTGGTCACGCTGACCAGCACCAGCTCGCCGGTGGTGCCGGCGAGGGTCCGGGCGACCGCCCGCAACGCCCGGTCGGAGTCCGGGGAGCCGTCCACGCCGACCAGCACCCGTACGCCGCCGGTCCGTCGCGGCCGGCCCTCGCGTACGTCGACGGGGCGGGTCGTGGCGCGGCCCCGCTCGACGGCGATGGGGATGAACAGGGGGCCGAGCAGCCCGCCGACGACGTACCAGAGCAGGTGCGCGTGACCGGCTCGGAGGACGAACCAGGCGGCGGTGACCAGGCCGACGGTCAGCCACACGGTGACGAAGAGCAGAACGGACCAGAGATCAGGCACGCGGGTGACTACCCGAGGTGGCCGTGGGTAAGCCGGGTACTGGGACGATCACCACGTCGCCGGTGAGAGGTGTGTCCCGGCGGCGGCGGATAGGGTTTCCTCAGGTGTGCCGGGAAGTCTGGTCGGCGATGGATGACGCGTACCCTGCCGACGAGGAGTTTTCGTGACCGACGCCGACCGGCGCCGCCCCAGCCTGTTCGCCCGCCGCTCCTGGCCCGAGACGAGCCGCATCTCCGGGATCCTCCGGAGGGAGACCGTCGGCGGGGCACTCCTGCTGATCGGAGCGTTGCTGGCCCTCGTCTGGTCGAACTCCCCCTGGTCGGAGAGCTACCAGGCGCTACGGGACGTGAAGGTCGGACCGGCGGCCCTGCATCTGGACCTGAGCCTGGGCAAGTGGGCCGCCGACGGCCTGCTGGCGGTCTTCTTCTTCGTCGCCGGTCTGGAGCTCAAGCGCGAGTTCGTCGCCGGAGACCTGCGCGACCCGCTGCGCGCGGCCGTGCCGGTCTCCGCCGCGGTCGGCGGCGTCATGGTGCCGGCCCTGCTGTACGTCGTGATCGCCGGTGCCGAGGCGCCCCGGGGCTGGGCGATCCCGACCGCCACGGACATCGCCTTCGCCCTCGCGGTGCTCGCTGTCATCGGCCGGTTCCTCCCGTCCGCGCTGCGTACCTTCCTGCTCACCCTCGCCGTCGTCGACGACCTGCTCGCCATCATGATCATCGCGGTGTTCTACACCGCCGACCTGGCGGTGCTGCCGCTGCTCGGCGCGTTGGTGCCGCTGGCGGTCTTCGGCCTGCTCGTGCAGCGGCGGGTGCGGTCCTGGTGGCTGCTGCTGCCGCTGGCCGCCGCGACCTGGGTGCTGGTGCACGAGTCCGGTGTGCACGCCACGGTCGCCGGTGTGCTGCTCGCCTTCACCGTCCCGGTGCTCCGCAGCCAGGCCGCCGGCGGCCCGGACGCCGGCCCCGGCCTGGCCGAGCACTTCGAGCACCGCATCCGGCCGATCTCGGCCGGCGTGGCGGTGCCCATCTTCGCCTTCTTCTCCGCCGGGGTCACCGTCGGCGGCCTGACCGGTCTGGCCACGTCACTGAGCGACAAGGTCGCGATCGGCATCGTCGTTGGCCTCGTCGTCGGCAAGCCGGTCGGGATCCTCACCGCCACCTGGCTGGTCTCCCGGTTCACCCGGGCAGAGCTCGGCCAGGGCCTCAAGTGGGTCGACGTGCTGGGCCTGTCGCTGCTCGGCGGCATCGGCTTCACCGTGTCCCTGCTGATCGGCGAGCTGGCCTTCGGCCTGGGCAGCGAACGCGACGACATCGTCAAGGTCGCGGTGCTCACCGGATCCCTGCTCTCGGCGGTGCTCGCCACCTTCATCCTGCGCGCCCGCAGCAACCTCTACCGGCGGGTGCACGAGGAGGAGACCGTCGACCGGGACCGGGACGGCGTGCCGGACGTCTACGACGAGAACCCCACCGACCCGACCCGCCACTGACGCATACCGCCGGCCGGCCCCGATGTGGGCCCGC
>NZ_JBFAMU010000677.1:0-2243 GCF_040656655.1 Micromonospora sp. NPDC049799 | reverse complement strand
GCGGCGAGCGCGGCGGCCACCGGTTCCGGCAGCCGGCCGCCGGCCAGGTCGGTGAGGAACTCCCGGTGCCGCTCCCGGTCGTCGGCCGGCAGCCGCAGGGTCCGGATGTCGCTGTCGACCAGGACCACCAGGGCCACCTCGCCCTCGTCGTGCAGTTGGGCGGCCACCTCGTGGGCCAGCACGCCCCCCATCGACCAGCCGGCGAGCAGGTACGGCCCGTCCGGCGCCAGCCGCCGCAGCTCGGCCCGGTACGTGGCGGCCAGGTCGGCCAGGCTGGGCCGGTCGGTCGGGTCGTGGCCCGCCAGGGCCGGGCTCTGGAAGCCGTACACCGGGCCGGCCCAGGCGCGGGCGAGGTCGGCGTAGCGGGCCACCGACCCGCCGACCGGATGACACAGGAACAGCGGCCGGCCGGTGCCGTCGGCCAGCGGCACGGCGCTGCGGACGGTGCCGTCGCCGACGGCGAGCCGGGCGGCCAGCCCGCGTACCGTGGGGGCGTCGAAGATCTGCCCGAACGGGACCTCGGTGCCGAGGTCGGCGCGGAGCCGCTGCACCAGGCGCAGGGCGAGGAGCGAGTTGCCGCCGAGGGCGAAGAAGTCGTCGTCCGGCCGGACAGCCGGCACCTCCAGCAGCTCCGCCCACGCCCGGCAGATCCGCTCCTCCAACGGGGTGGCACGGCCGGCGCCGTCCGGGGTGGCGGACCAGTCGTCGCGGGTGGCGGCCTCGGCGGTGGCGAGGGCCCGGTCCAGGTCCACCTTGCCGTTGCCGCTGAGCGGCAGCCGGTCCAGCAGGTGGATCCGCGCCGGCACCAGGTAGGCGGGCAGCCGCTCCCGCAGGTATCCGGCGAGCGCCGCCCGGTCCGGCGCCGCGCCCGCTTCGGGCACCACGATCGCGACCAGCCGGCGCTGCCCGCCCGGCACCTGCTGGGTGGTCACGGCGCAGTCCCGGACGAGCGGGTGGGTCCGCGCGACCGCCTCGATCTCACCCGGTTCCACCCGGAAGCCCTGCACCTTGACCTGCCGGTCCTCCCGGCCGAGGAACTCGATGGTGCCGTCGGGCCAGTACCGCCCCAGGTCCCCGGTGCGGTAGAGCCGCTCCCCGGTGGCCGGGTCGGTGACGAACCGCTCGGCGGTGCGCTCGGGGTCCCGCCAGTAGCCGTCGGCCAGCCCGGTCCCGCCGATGTAGATGCCGCCGACCGCCCACGGTGGACGCAGCCGGAACCGGCCGTCGAGCACCCGCATGGTCTGGTTCGGCAGCGGCCGGCCGTACGGGATGCTCCGCCACGCCGGGTCGACCGCGCCGATCTCGTAGCTGTTGGACCAGATCGCCGCCTCGGTCGCGCCGCCCAGCGCGGTGACCCGGGTGCCCGGCCAGGTCTGCCGGAGCCGGTCGGGCAGGGGGGTCGGCACCCAGTCCCCGCTGAGCAGGAACGCCCGGATCGGGGGCCGGTCCGCGGGCGGTCGGGTGGCCGCCACCTCGACCAGCATCTGGGCCAGAGCCGGCACGGAGTTCCAGACCGTGGCCCGGTGCCGGGCCGCCGTGTCCGCCCAGCCGAGCGGGTCGGGTTGACGTCCGGCCGCGGGCAGCACGATCGCCGCGCCGGCGGCCAGGCTGCCGAACACGTCCCAGACGGAGAGGTCGAAGCTGAGCGACGAGATGCCGAACACCCGGTCGTCGGGGCGCAACCCGAACCGCTCGTTGACGTCCAGCACGGTGTTGACGGCGGCCCGGTGCGCCACCGCGACGCCCTTGGGTCGTCCGGTGGAGCCGGACGTGTAGATCACGTACGCCAGGTCGTCCGCCGTGCCGGTCGGCGCGACCGGCTCGCCGGCCGGCGGCAGCCGGTCCACCTGGACCGCCCGCACGTCCCGGCCGGCCAGGTCGGCCGGCCGGTGCGACTGGACCAGCGCCGTCCGGGCCCCGCACTCGTCGAGCAGATGGCCGATCCGCTCGGCCGGCAGGGCGACGTCGACCGGGCAGTAGGCGGCGCCGGCGCGCAACACCCCGAGGACGGCCACGACCTGCTCCCAACCCCTGGCCATCACCACCGGCACCAGGTCACCCGGCCCGACCCCGTGCCGGCGCAGGGTGGTGGCGACAGCGGCCGAGGCGTCCGCCAGCTCCCGGTAGGTCAGCGTCCGGCGGTCGCTGACCACGGCCGGGGCAACTCGGTCCGGGTCTCCGACGAGTTCATGACGGCGGTGGAGAACGACGGCGGGTTCGACCTGCGGGGCCGGCTCGACGGG
>NZ_JBFAMU010000676.1:0-2250 GCF_040656655.1 Micromonospora sp. NPDC049799 | reverse complement strand
GCCGGCCGTGGCCCCGCGGCGGCCGGCGGCTCGTCGGTCGACGACGCGCGCAGCGCGTGCCGCACCTCGCGCCACCAGACGAAGACCACGAAGCCGGCGAAGACCGGCCACTCGATCGCGTAGCCCCAGCTGATCGCGTTGCCGGCCGCGGCCCGGCTGACCTGCCACCAGCCGAGCGACAGGAACGCCCCCACCAGCACGACCATGGCCACGTGGCGCGCGATCCACCCCGGGGTCCACAGCCGCTTCATGCCCACGAGGGTACCGGGGACCGCCGCGACCTCCGACACGGTGTCGTAGTACGCCGAATGGTTTGGTGCCAGCGGGTGTGGGCATCCGTCTAGACGCCAGCCCAAAACAGACCAGGGGGGCATGATGACCGGATCCCTACGGCAGGACGATTTCTCGAGCCCGGAACAGCGCGTGCCCGAATGGGGCGGTGACCAGGTGCACGACACGCCCTCGGGCGGCGCGGACCTCGACGGCGAACTGCTCGGCGTCGACCCCGCCGAGCTGGGCGACGACGACCTGATCCGCGAGATGCACAGCCTGCACCGCACCCGGCTGGACACGCTGCGGCACGCCGCGGACTCCGCGCTCGCCAACCACCTGCGCCGGACGGCCGAGCTGGAAACCGAGTACCTGGCTCGGCACCCGGGGCGCGAGGTGGACCCGAGCCGGCTCCGGGACGCCTGATGGCGTCGGCCGAGCGCGGCCTGTCGGCGCCGCCGGAGGTGGTCTTCAACACGGCCACCGACCCGGCCCGCGCGTCGGCGTGGCTGCCCGAACCGCTGCGGGCCGACGGTACCCCGGCCGAGCACGTCAGCGCGGAGGAGCTGGAGGCCCGCTGGCGCGCTGCCGGGGACTGGAGCGCCGAGATCCGGGTCGACCAGGCCGACGCGGGCGGCGCCCGGGTCCGGCTCGATCTGACCGGCGGCCCCGACGCCGACCACCTCGCGGGCGAGGCGCTGGACAACCTCGCCCGCGAGGTGGCCGACAACCTCCAGGCCGGCTGAGCCGGTCCGCGGATCAACGAGAACGAGGAGACCGGTGACCGACGTCAAGGAGAAGGTGGCGCGCCTGCGCCGGGCCTACGCACCGCACGAGCACCGCCCGATCGGCAGCTACCTGGTGGCGATGGGCACCTACGCCGGCGTGACCGCCGCCCTCGCCGGTCTGGTCAGGGCCACCGGACGGCCGGTGCCCGAGCGTCCCGCGCCGGCCGACGTGGTGCTGCTCTCCATCGCCACGCACAAACTGAGCCGGCTGCTCACCAAGGACGCGGTGACCAGCCCGCTGCGAGCCCCCTTCACCCGCTACGAGAAGCCGATCGGCAGCGGCGAGGTGATGGAGGAGGTCCGCGACTCCGGCAGCTCCGCCCGGCACGCGATCGGCGAGCTGCTGAGCTGCCCGTTCTGCCTCGCGGTCTGGGTGGCCACCGGCCTGACCGGCGGCCTCGTGCTGGCACCGCGGCTGACCCGCCTCGTGGCCACCGCGATGACCGCGGTCGCCGCGTCGGACTTCCTCCAGATGGCGTACGCGGTGGCGCAGCAGGCCGCCGAGGGCGACGACGACGGGGACTGATCCCCGGGACACGAGCGAAAGGGGCCGGCGGTTCGCCGGCCCCTTCGTCGCGTCGGTCGTACGGTCAGCTCTCCTCGCCGGACCAGCCGCGCGGAGACTCCTCCTCGCGCTCGTCGGCGTCGGCGCCGGTGACGATGTCCCGGTCCACCGCCGTACGGTCGTGCTCGTTGGCGAAGTCCGGCTCGGGCAACGTGTCCGTGCCCTCGGGCGGCTGGCCCAGGGCGGCGATCTTCTCGTGGTGCTCCTGGTGGTGGGACATCTCTTCTCCTTGTCGTCGCCCCGTCAGGTGACCGACCCGCCGAGCAGGTCGGCCGCCTCGTCCACCGCGTACTGGCCCTCGGGCAGGGCGGCGATCCGGGTGAGCAGCTCGGCCGGAAGCTCGGCCGCGACGGCGCGGCGGTAGATGTCCCCCTGGCTGATCCGCTCCTGACCGTGGTACAGGTCCTTGAGCAGGTCGTCGAGGCGCCGTACGTCCGAATCGTCGGTCAGGGGCACATCGGTCACGGGTCGCTCGGTCACGGGCGCGTCGTCGGTCACCCGATCCAGCTACCCGCCCCGATTCCCCCCAAACTCCCCCCCCGCCCCCCCCGCCCCCTCGCCTGCTCTAACCCGGCAACTCGCGAACTGACCATCAAGATTAAGCAGCAGCAGTGGGCGCGGGTCGCG
>NZ_JBFAMU010000675.1:0-2252 GCF_040656655.1 Micromonospora sp. NPDC049799 | reverse complement strand
ACGAGCGCGCGACCCACCCGTACACCCAGGCTCTGCTCTCCGCCGTGCCCGTGCCGGACCCGGAGACGGGGCCGGGGAAGGCACGGCGCCGTGACCGGTGCGGACGTGCTGCTCCTGGCCCTCGGAGCGGTGGCGGTGGGGTCGGGTGTGCTGGTGGTGGGCACGCGGCACCTGGTGCGGGCCGGCCTGTACCTGGTGGTCTGCCTGGGCGCGCTCGCCGGGATGTACCTGGTGCTCACCGCCGAGCTGGTGGCCTGGGTGCAGGTGCTGATCTACGTCGGGGCGGTGGTGGTGCTCCTGCTCTTCGCGGTGATGCTCACCCGGGCCCCGATCGGCGCCTCCGACGACCTGGACCGGCCGGGCTGGCCGGCCGCCCTGATCGGTGGCGGCAGCGGTCTGGGGCTGGCCGCACTGCTGGTCGACGCGTACCGCTGGACGGCCGTGGACCTGCCGGAGGCGGGCACGGCGGAGCGGCTGGGCGAACAGATCTTCCGGAGCTGGGTGCTTCCGTTCGAGGTGCTGTCGGTGCTGCTGCTGTCCGCGCTGGTCGGGGCGATCGTCCTGTCCCGACCGGACATCGGTCGCCGGGACGCCGCCGGCCACGACGAGGGGGCGGCCCGGTGAGGCCGGTCATCCCGTACGTCACCGCCGCGCTGCTGTTCGGCCTCGGCGTGTACGGCGTGCTGCGCCGCCGCAACGCGGTGCTGGTGCTGATGGCCGTGGAGCTGATGCTCAACGCGGTCAACCTGATCCTGGTCACCGCCGACACCACCGTGCGGGCGCAGCTACCGCACGGCGGGCAGGTCTTCGCGCTGTTCGTGATCGTGCTGGCCGCCGCCGAGATCGGGGTGGGCCTGGCGATCGTGCTCCAGCTCTACCGGCTGCGGGCCAGCGTCGCGGTGGACGAGGTGCCGCTGGCCGAGGAGCCGGTGCCGGCCGGGGACCCCACCGGGGTGGTGGCCCGGTGAGCACGACGACGCTGCTCGGCGCTCTGCTGCCGACCGTACCGCTGGTCGTCGGTCTGGTCGGCCTGCTGCTGCCGCCGGACGGGGGTGTCGGTCGGGAGCCGGCCCGGCGGGTGGCGGTCGGTCTCGGCGTGGCCGGCGCGGCGGGTGCGCTGCTGGTCGCGCTCGCCCTGCTGGTGACCCTCGACGGGCCGGCCGAGGCGTCCACGACCTGGGTGGACCTGGGCGGGTTGACGGTCACCCTCGGGGTCCGGCTGGACGGTGCCGCCGCGCTGGTGGCCGTCGCGGTGACGACGGTGGCGCTGGCCGTGCAGATCTACTCGGTCGGCTACC
Organism: Micromonospora sp. NPDC049799; assembly: GCF_040656655.1. NCBI lineage: Bacteria > Bacillati > Actinomycetota > Actinomycetes > Micromonosporales > Micromonosporaceae > Micromonospora > Micromonospora sp. NPDC049799. The sequence goes on along the minus strand of NZ_JBFAMU010000675.1, from coordinate 954 downwards.
TGCGGCGCGGCCCGCACGACGACGTCGACACCGACCACCGCTACCCGCCGTACGCGGCGCAGATCAGCCTCTTCACCGCCGCGATGCTGCTCGTGGTGGTCTCCGGGGACCTGATCCTGCTGCTGGTCGGCTGGGAGGTGATGGGTCTCTGCTCGTACCTGCTCATCGCCCACGACCGGCGGCTGCCCGAGGCGCCCGCGGCGGCGGTGAAGGCGTTCCTGGTGACCCGGGTCGGCGACGTGGGTTTCCTGCTCGGCATCGCCCTGCTCGGGGTGAGCGCCGGCAGCTTCCGGATCGCCGACGTCCTCGCCCACGACCACGCGAGCGGCACGCTCACGGCGGCCTGCCTGCTGCTGCTGGCCGGCGTCGCCGGCAAGAGCGCGCAGTTCCCGCTGCACACCTGGCTGCCGGACGCGATGGCCGGCCCGACCCCCATCTCCGCGCTGATCCACGCGGCCACGATGGTGGCGGCCGGCGTGTACGCGGTCACCCGGCTCTGGCCACTGTTCGAGGCCGCCCCGGCCGCGCTCGCCGTGCTCGGCGTCCTGGCGTCGGTCACCCTGCTGCTGGGGGCGCTGGCCGCCACCGCCCAGGACGACCTCAAGCGGGTGCTGGCCTGGTCGACTGTCTCCCAGATCGGGTACATGACCGGCGCGCTCGCCGTCGGGTCCCCGCCGGCCGCGCTGTTCCACCTGCTCACCCACGCCGCGTTCAAGGCGCTGTTGTTCCTCGCCGCCGGAGCGGTGATCCACGCGGTGGGCACCACGCTGACGTCCCGGATGGGCGGGCTGCGGCACACCATGCCGGTGACGTTCTGGTGCACGGTGGTCGGTCTCGGCGCGCTGGCCGGCGTACCGCCGCTGTCCGGCTTCTGGAGCAAGGACGGCGTGCTCGCCGCCGCCGAGGACGCCGCCCTGCACGGCGCCGGGCCGGCGCCGGCCTGGGTGGGCTGGC
>NZ_JBFAMU010000674.1:0-2255 GCF_040656655.1 Micromonospora sp. NPDC049799 | reverse complement strand
GGCGGCGCCGAGCCGGTCGAGCAGCCGGGGCAGCAGTCCCCGGTGCCGTCCCCGGCCGGCGGTGGGGTTGGCCAGGACGGCGACCGGCCCGTCCGGGGCGGTGGAGCCGTGCTCGTCTGCGGTCACGGCGAGCACCGTACCGCCCGGCGCAACTGACATTTGTCACGACCGACCGTGTGGCACGCATTCGCCTCCATGACTGAACGCACTGGAAGCGCCATACCCCGAACGGACAGACTCAGATCCGTCAGCAGGGCCGCGAGGTCAGCCGAACAGCGGAAGGGGTGGTCACGGTGGACGAGCGCTACGACAGCTACTGCGCCGCCGACCGACTGTTCTACGACTCGCTCGGCAGCGCGGTCGAGCAGCCCACCTTCGCGGCGGCCCACCGGCCCGTTCCCGAGGGTTGGCGCAGCGAGCCGCTCGACGACTGGCTCATCTACGCACCCGACGGCGGCACCCTTCCGCAGCAGGGCTGGAAGATCCACGTGTCGGCGACCCTGGCCAACGCCGAACGGGTGCTGGAGACGGTCTGGGACTACTGCGTCCCTCGTGGACTGTCCTTCAAGTTCCTTCGCGGTCCGCGCACCCTGCTGCTGCGCAACTCCAAGTACGGCGCGCGGGCGGCCAGCGGCAAGTTCCTGACCGTCTACCCGCGCGACGAGGCGGAACTGGAGGTGACCTGCAAGGAGCTCGACGAGCTGCTGGGCGGCGAGCCCGGTCCGTACATCCTCAGCGACCTGCGCCTCGGCGCCGGCCCGGTGTACGTGCGCTACGGCGGTTTCGCCGCCCGGTACTGCCACTCCCCCGACGGGCAGGTGGTCCCGGCGATCGAGGACGACACCGGCACGCTGGTGCCGGACCGCCGCGACCCGGTCTTCCACGTGCCGTCCTGGGTCACCCTGCCGGACTTCCTCGGCCCGCACCTGGCGGCTCGCAACGCGACCAGCACCGATGAGGTGCCGTACCGGATCGAGAAGGTCATCCACTTCTCCAACGGCGGCGGCCTCTACGTGGGCCGCGACCTGCGTACCGACGAGCAGGTGGTGCTGAAGGAGGCCCGGCCGCACGCCGGCCTGGATGCCGACGGCGCCGACGCGGTCGCCCGGCTGGCCCGGGAGGCGGACGCGCTGCGCCGGCTCGCCGACCTGCCGCAGGTGCCCCGGGTGCACGACGAGTTCACCCTCGGCGAGCACCGGTTCCTCGCGTTGGAGTTCATCGACGGCCGGCCGCTGAACAAGGTCCTGGTCGACCGGTACCCGCTGATCGACGCCGACGCCACCGACGCCGACCGCGCCGCGTACACCCGGTGGGCGCTGGACGTCCACCGGCAGGTCGACGAGGTCGTCCGGGCGATCCACGAGCGCGGCCTCGTCTACGGCGACCTGCACCTGTTCAACGTCATGGTCCGCCCCAACGACCGGATCGCCCTGGTGGACTTCGAGGTGGCCGCCCCGGTCGACGGCCACCGCCGGCCGGGCCTGCGCAACCAGGGCTTCGCCGCGCCGCGGGACCGCACCGGCCCGGCCGTCGACCGGTACGCCCTGGCGTGCCTCCGGCTGGCCCTGTTCCTGCCCCTGACCCAGCTGGTCCGCCTGGCGCCGGCCAAGGCCGCGCACCTGGCCGACGTCGTCGCCGCGCACTTCCCGGTGCCGCGAGAGTTCCTCGACGCTGCCGTCGAGGAGATCACCGGCGCTCGGGTGCCCGGCGTCGCCGAACCGGCCGCGGAACCCGCCGGTGCGGTCCACCGGGACCGGATCGCCCGGGCGATCCTCGCCAGCGCGACACCCGCGCGCCACGACCGGCTCTTCCCCGGCGACATCGAACAGTTCCGCAGCGGTGGGCTCAACCTCGCCCACGGCGCGGCCGGGGTGCTCTACGCCCTGCACCACAGCGGCGCCGGCCGCTGGCCGGACCACGAACGGTGGCTGGTCCGCCGGGCCACGACGCCCGCGTCGGGCACCCGGTGCGGCTTCTACGACGGCCTGCACGGCGTCGCGTACGCCCTGGACGTGCTCGGCCGCCGGCAGGACGCCCTCGACGTGCTCGACATCTGCCTGCGGCAACCCTGGACCGGCCTGGACCACAGCCTGGCGAGCGGACTGTCCGGGATCGCGCTCAACCTCGCCGAGCTGGCCGGGCGCACCGGCGAACCGGCGCTGCGCGACGCGGCCTGGCAGGCCACCGAACGGGTCGTCGACCACCTCGCCGACGATCCCGGACCGGACGTCAGCGGCGGGCGGCACCCGTACGCC
>NZ_JBFAMU010000673.1:0-2256 GCF_040656655.1 Micromonospora sp. NPDC049799 | reverse complement strand
GGCGCAGCCACTGGCCCATCCGCGTGTGCACCGCGTCGATCGCCGAGCCGGCCTCGGCGAGCGCGGCGACCTCCGCCGGGGACTTGCGGATGCGCAGCTCGCACAGGACCTCGGAGGCGAGCCGCTGGGTGACGCCGGGCAGCGCGGCCCGCAGCGCGAGGACCTGCTCGGCCCACATCCGGTCGGCCAGACCCACCGCACCCACCGGACCGCCGAGCGCGGCCGTGACGAGGGGGTACGGGTCGGTGCCGTCGCCGTGCGCGACGATGCGGACGCCGGTGGCCGGGGCGGGGGACGCCTCGGCGGCGGGCCGCTCCAGGGTGGGCACGATCAGCGTGGGCTCCCCTTCGGCGGGCAGCACCAGCAGGGTCAGCCGTTCCCCGGCGTGGGCGTCGTAGCCGGTCAGGTAGCGCAGGTCCGACCCGGGGCTGAGCAGAAGGGCGTCCAGGCCGGCGGCGGCGGTGGCGCGCTGTGCGGCAGCCAGCCGCGCCGGGGGGTACAGCTCGTCGGTTCCCACCCGCTCAGCTTAACGCTCGTTCGGCTCAACCCCGGCCGGGGCGGGGCCTCACGACATCAGCCACAGGCAGAACGGGTGGCCGTCCGGATCCAGGCAGACCCGGACGTCGTCCTGCGGCTGGAACGGCGCGACGGTCGCGCCGCAGGCGACCGCGTGGGCCTGGGCCGCCGCCAGGTCGTCGACCCCGATCTCCAGGTGCGCCATCATCTGCTGCCGGCCCGCCTCCGCCGGCCACGTCGGCCGCACGTACCGGCGCTCCCGCTGGAAGGAGAGGCCCACCCCGCCGTCGGGATCCCGGAGGATCACGTCGTCCGCCTCCTCGACCCCGATCTCCCAGCCCAGCAGCCGGGCGTAGAACCGGGCGAGCGCCGCCGGGTCGGGGGTGTCCAGGTTGACCGTGGTCAGTCGCAGGTGGGGACGGGGCGTGCTCATCCGGCCGATTCTTCCCGCCGGGACCGCGTACCGCAGCCCCGCCGGCGGCGGCCCTGGCGGCGATGGTCGGCGCGGCGGCCTTGACCGGTTCCGGCCCGCCGGGACCGGGGCGCCGATAGCCTCGGGGCAGATCCGGACCGGACGGAGGGACCTACCGTGGCAGGCGACGACCGAGCCGACACGCGGCGGCAGCGGCTGCTCTGGTCCGGTCTCCTCGCTCTCGCCGGGCTGGTGCTGCTCGTCATCGGTCTCACCGTCGCCGACGGCGTCGCCGCCTGGGTCGAGGTGGTGGTGGCCATCCTGCTGCTGCTCGCCAGCTACGGGGTGCAGTACCTGGCCCGACGGGAGACCCTGTACGCCGACGACGAGCGCGGCTGAACGGCCTACCCGCGTTCGTCGGTGGGGTGTGCCAGGCTGTCGGGCGTGGCACAGCGACCCCCGATCATGCTCATCGACGCGCCCAGCCTCTACTTCCGGGCCTACTTCGGCATTCCCGAGTCGGCGGCCAGGGCCACCGACGGCAGCCCCGTCAACGCGGTGCGCGGCTTCCTCGACATGCTCGCCCAGCTCATCCGCACCCGCCGGCCGGACCGGATGGTCTGCGCGATGGACTACGACTGGCGGCCCGACTGGCGGGTCGCGCTGCTGCCGTCGTACAAGGCGCACCGGGTGGCCCCGGAGGGCGGCGAGGTCGTACCGGACACGCTGAGCCCGCAGGTGCCGGTGATCCTGGAGGTTCTCGACGCCATCGGCATCACCGTCCTCGGGGCGACCGGCTACGAGGCCGACGACGTGCTCGGCACCCTCTCGGTCACCCAGCCCGGCCCGGTCGAGGTGGTCTCCGGCGACCGCGACCTGTTCCAGTTGGTCGACGACACCCGGCCGGTCCGGCTGCTGTACGTCGGGCGGGGCGTGGCCAAGCTGGAGGACTGCGACGACGCGGCGGTCCGGACCCGCTACGGCGTGCCGGCCGACCGGTACGCCGACTTCGCCGCCCTGCGCGGTGACCCCAGCGACGGGCTGCCCGGCGTGCCCGGCGTGGGCGAGAAGACCGCGGCCCGCCTCGTCGAGCGCTACGGCGACATCGCCGGCATCCTCGCCGCGCTGGACGACCCCGGCTCGGGCTTCGCCCCGGGCCTGCGGGCGAAGCTCGCCGGAGCACGGGACTACCTGGCCGTCGCGCCGACCGTGGTCAAGGTGGCCCTCGACGTACCGCTGCCGGACCTGGCCACCGAGCTGCCGACCGCGCCCGCCGACCCGGACCGCCTGCTGGACCTGGCCGCCGAGTGGAACCTGGCCGGCTCGGC
>NZ_JBFAMU010000672.1:0-2257 GCF_040656655.1 Micromonospora sp. NPDC049799 | reverse complement strand
GCATGCCGGCCCCCGACCCGCCGCTGGGCGTGGACGCCGACCTGCGGCCGGAGGGCCGGCAGGGTCCGCTGGTCCGCAGCCTCGCCGCGTACGCCCAGTACTACGCCCGCTGGTCCCGGGTGTGGGAGGCGCAGGCGCTGCTGCGGGCGCGGTTCGTGTGCGGTGACGCCGACCTCGGCGCGGAGTTCGTGGCGCTTGTCGACCCGGTCCGGTACCCGGCCGACGGGCTGACCCGCGAGCAGGTGATCGAGATCCGGCGGATCAAGGCGCGGGTGGAGACCGAGCGGCTGCCCCGCGGCGCCGACCCGGCCACCCACACCAAGCTCGGGCGGGGTGGCCTGGCCGACGTCGAATGGGCGGTCCAACTGCTCCAGCTCCGGCACGCCGGCGCGTACCCGGAGCTGCGCGGCACGCGTACCCTCGACGCGCTCACCGCCGCGCGGGACGCGGGCCTGGTCGACCCGGCGGACGCCGCGGAGATGGCGGCCGGCTGGACGCTGGCGGCGCAGGTCCGCAACGCGTTGATGCTGGTCCGCGGCCGGGCCGGCGACCAGTTGCCCCGGCACGGCGTGGAGCTGGCCGGCGTGGTCCGGCTGCTCGGGCGGGACGATCCCGGGGAGTTCCTCGACGAGTACCTGCGCACCGGCCGCCGCTCCCGGGCGGCGACGGAACGGGTGCTGGAGGGCTGACCCGCGCGCCGCCGGGCCGCGGCTCATCCCGCCCTACCGGCGGCGGACCAGCACCAGGTGGTCGACCAGTTCGCCGGTCTGGCCGTCCGGGCCGGTGGCGGTCCGGCGCGGCGCGTCGAGCCGCTCGGTCTCCCATCCGCCGGGCTCCAGGTCGAGGCCGTCGAGGGTCTCCTGCGGGGTGGGGAAGTCGTGGGCGTCGTGGTGGTGGTCCGCGTTGGCCCACGGCGGCAGTGCGCCGTGCTCGACCACGAGGAGCCGGCCCCCGGGCGCCACCGCCCGCGCCGCCGCGCGCAGCACGTCCAGACGCGGGAAGTCCAGCGGCGACTGGAGGAACTGCGCCGAGACCAGGTCGTAGGTACCGGTGGGGAAGCCGCGCGTGAGGTCGTGCCGGCGGAACTCGATTCGGGAGTCCACGCCCGCGTCCGTCGCGGCGGTCCGGGCCCGGTCGAGGGCGACGGCCGAGACGTCCACGGCGGTGACCTGCCAGCCCTGCCGGGCCAGCCAGGTCGCGTCGCCGCCCTCGCCGCAGCCGAGGTCCAGGGCGGTGCCGGCGGGCAGCGGGCCGGCGACGTCGACCAGGTGCGGGTTGGCCCGTCCGCTCCAGAGCTGTCCGCGCTGTCCGTAGAGGTCGTCCCAGAACCGGGCCGTCTCCGGGTGGTCGTGGCTGTCGTGCACGGTTCCTCCTGCGGTGGTGGGCGTCCGGTCGGCCCGTCGACGACGATGGTGGGCCGGTGACGTGGCGATCGGCAAGCGCCGTTGCCAAAGCGGCAACGTCAGCTGCCGAGGGTGTACTCCCCGGCGCGCGGGACGGTGACCGTCGTCCAGTCACCGTCGGCGGCGACCGTCGCCCCGCCGGACGCGCGCAGCCACCGGCTGTGCCGCACCCGGACCGGCACCGTGCCGGCCTGCGCCGCGCGGAAGGTGACCGACGCCCCGTCCGCCCGCACCAGCTCGCCGGGGGCGCCGACGACCGGCGTCGGATCGGCCACCGCCCAGACCTGCCAGTGCGGACCGGACCAGACCGGGGTGAGGTACGGCAGGCCGCCCCGGACCAGCTCGGCCTCCGCCCGACCCACCCAGGACAGCGGGGCGTCCGGCACCGCGACGTACTGCACCGCGTTGTCGGCCAGCCACGCCCGGTAGGTGTCGGCGGTTAGCGGGACACCCGTACCGGCCGCCCCCGGGACGGTGGTGAAGAACAGCGGGTTCCGGTCGATGTCGGCCTGCCGCAGCCAGCCCCGCGCCAGCGGCACCTCGCCCAGCGCGGCGGCCTCGGTGTAGTTCCGCGTCGGCGGGACCTCCACCCGGCCGGTGAGCCGCTGCCCGCCGAGGAAGTCCCGCAGCGGCGCGAAGTAGGCCGGCCGGTTGGTCGGGTCGCCGACGCTGCGCAGGTCCGCCGGCGGCACCGGCGGCAACCACCACGCGACCCCCACCAGCAGCGCGAGCAGTGCAAGGAAGGGCCCCCGCCTAACGCCTGCGGTAGAGGAAGGGCCCCCTCTCAACGCGGCGCCGGCGCCGGCCGGCCGGCTCGGGGCGCCGATCGACGCGGCACCGGCCGGCAGGCGCGC
>NZ_JBFAMU010000671.1:0-2257 GCF_040656655.1 Micromonospora sp. NPDC049799 | reverse complement strand
ACCATCGACTACGTGGTCGCCGACGACCTGCCCACCCTGGTCTGGTTGGCCAACCTCGCCGCGCTGGAGCTGCACACGCCGCAGTGGAAGGTGGGACTGGCGGCGATCAGCGCCGCGAGGGCCACCCCCGGGGCGCGTACCGCCTCCGACCAGGCCGTCAGGTCGAGCCGCCCCAGCCGGTCCACCGGCACCGACGTCGCCGTACCGCCCTCGGCGACGTGCTTCTCCCCGGCGTGCAGCACCGCGGAGTGCTCGATCGCCGAGTGCACCAGGGTGCGGCCGACCCGGCGGCGTCCGGCGAGGCCGCCGAGCACCGCGGAGTGCGCCGCCGCCGTACCGCTGGGGGTGAAGGACAGCTCGTCGGCGCGGACGCCGAGCGTGACCGCGGTGGCCTCGCGGGCGGCGTCGAGGAGCTGGCGGGCGCGGCGGGCCTGGCCGTACAGCCGGGCGGGGTCGGCCCAGCCGTCGTCGAGCGCGGCCAGCAGCGCCTGACGGGCGACCGGATGCAGGGGCACGGCGGTGGCCGCGTCCAGGTAGACCGGGGATGCGCTCACGGAAGCCAACGTATCGCGCCGGTATGCCCAAGATCCCCCCGATGGGGGCGGACAGTGACCCCAACACGGTCAGGCCCGTCATGGTCGAGTAATCTGCGACCGTCGGTGACGCCTTTGCCGCGGTGCTGCCGCTCCGCACAGCGGGGACCGGCAGGACGAGGACAGACACCGCGGCGCGCTAGGGAGGCAGGACCAGGTGGTCGCAAGGAGTTCGGAGGTACGGCCGTCGGTCGTACGGCACAGCGCTTCCCCAGGCGCCGGTCGGCGACGGGGGCGGAGTGCCGGTCGGCTCGCCGGGCTCGGTCTCGGCGGGGCGGCGCTGCTGGTCCTGCTCACGGGCTGTGACGTCGGCGGGACGTTCGCCGGCTTCGGCTGGCCGCAGGGCGGCATCACGCCCGAGGCCCACCGCATGTACGACCTGTGGATCGCGTCGTGCATCGCCGCGCTCGCGGTCGGCGTCTTCGTGTGGGGCCTGATCTTCTGGTGCGTGGTGCGGTACCGCAAGCGGGGCAACGAGCTTCCCGTGCAGACCCGCTACAACATGCCGATGGAGTTCCTCTACACCATCGCGCCGATCCTGATCGTCTCCGTGCTCTTCTACTACACGGCGATCGTGCAGACCGACGTGGTGCGCACCACCAAGAACCCCGACGTGACGGTCGAGGTGGTCGCCTTCAAGTGGAACTGGCAGTTCAACTACCGCGACGGGCAGGGACCCGAGGCCCAGACGGTCGCCTCCGTGCTCGGCACCAGTGAGGTCATCCCGATCCTGGTCCTCCCCACCGACCGGTCGATCCGGTTCGAGGAGACCAGCCGCGACGTCATCCACTCGTTCTGGGTGCCGGAGATGCTGTTCAAGCGGGACGTCTTCCCGGGCAAGATCCGCAACGTGTTCGAGATCTCGGAGTTCGAGGAGGAGGGCGCGTTCGTCGGCCGCTGCGCCGAGCTGTGCGGCAGCTACCACGCCTTCATGAACTTCGAGCTGCGGGTCGTCTCGCCGGAGAAGTACGACCAGTTCCTCGCCGCCAAGCGGGAGGGCAAGTCCACGCAGGACGCGCTGACCGCCATCGGCGAGGAGCCGTACGCGCAGACCACCCGGCCGTTCGAGACCCGGCGCAACACCGCCAACTTCAACCCGGACAGCGCTTCCGGCGCGGGAAACTGAGGGAGCGGGCATGAAGACCGAGTGGCGTATCTTCCTGGTCATCGCCGGGTTCCTGCTCTTCGCGACCTTCCTCTACGGCGGCTGGACCGCCGCGGACGCGAACGGCCAGGTCGAGTGGGTCGGCACCGTCGCCCTGCTGCTGAGCTTCCTGCTGTGCACCATGTGTGGTGGCTTCTTCTGGTTCGTCTCCCGCCGTATCGACCTGCGCCCGGAGGACCGTCCGGACGGTGAGATCGCCGACGGCGCGGGCGAGATCGGCTTCTTCAGCCCGGGCAGCTACTGGCCGTTCGGCCTGGCGCTGGCCGCCTCGATCGCCGGCCTCGGCCTGGTGTTCTGGCAGATGTGGCTGCTGGGCGTCGGCCTGGTCGCGGTCACCTTCGCCGTCTGCGGCCTGCTCTTCGAGTACTACACCGGCACCCGGCGCACCGCCGAGCACTGACCGGCCGGTCGCCCGACAGCACCGAGGCCCGTCTTCCCGTCCGGGGAGGCGGGCCTCGTCGTGCGGCTGGCGGGCTGCCGGGTACGCCTTCCAAGATCG
>NZ_JBFAMU010000670.1:0-2263 GCF_040656655.1 Micromonospora sp. NPDC049799 | reverse complement strand
GTGATGTCCGCGTACCAGGAGCCGTCCGGCCGGCGTACCAGCGTGTTGGCCGCGCCGACGGCCGCGGCGACCGGCGAGGCCTCCGCGGCCACCGCGAGCGCCGCCTCCTTGCACGGCATGGTCACCGACAGCCCGGCCCACTCCGGGCCCAGGCCCGCGACCAGGTCCGGCAGCTCCGAGGCCGCGCACTCGATCCGGGCGTACGACCAGCCGACGAGCCCCGCCGCCGCGTAACCGGCGTTGTGGATCACCGGGGAGAGGGAGTGCGCGATCGGCTTCCCGAGCACCGCCGCCCTGTGCGCCGCCATCAGATGATCCCGGCCTCCCGGGCCTTGGCCTCGTTGCGCTGGTGCTGCTCGTAGGTGTCGGCGAAGGCGGAGTTACCCTCCCGGTCCACCGCCACGAAGAAGAGCCAGTTGCCCTTCGGCGGAGCCATCGCGCCGGCCAACGCGTCCTTGCCCGGGTTGTTGATCGGGGTGGGGACCAGGCCCTGCAGCTTCCGGTTGTACGGGTTCTTCGGGTTGTCCAGGTCTGACTGGGTCATCTGGGCGGACGTCTTGGTCTTCTGACCGGTCAGCTCCAGGTAGTAGTTGACGGTGACGTCCATCTCCAGGCAGTTACACGGGAAGTTGCCCTTGTACACCCGGTTGTAGGCGACCCGGGCGACCTTGCCGAGGTCCTTCTTGGTGCCGGCCTCGGCCTGGGCGAGCGACGCCACGATCAGCGCCTCGTACGGGCTGACGCCCCCCAGGTCCTTCTGCACCTTGTCGGCGAACTGCAGCTCGCTGGTGACGGTGAGGAAATTCTCCACCATCTGCTTGAGGACCGTCTCGGCGGTCGCCTTCGGCGGGATCTCGTACGTGTCCGGGTAGAGGAAGCCCTCGATCGACGGCTTGACCGTCTTGCCGTCCTCCCGCTTGAACCACCAGTCCGGCACGCCCAGCGCGATCGGGTCCTTGGCGGCGGCCTCGAAGTCCTTGACCGGGATCTTGGTCTTCTCGCTGAGCACCTTGTAGATGTTCTTCGCGGTGCGACCCTCGGGGATGGTCACCCCGTTGACGATCTTGTTCTTCGGGTCCAGCATGGCGGTGATGGCGTTCGCGGCGCTCATCTGCTTGCGCAGCTTGTAGGTGCCGGGCTGGATGTTCTTGCTGCGCGAGTTCTCGTCGGCCGCCTCGATGAACGCCTTGGTGCTCTTCACCACACCGGAGTCGTAGAGCGTGACGGCCATGTCGGCGAGCAGCGCGCCGGCCTTGATCTCGACCTGCACCTCCTCGGTGCCGGTGCCGTCGTAGTCCGGGGTGACGAAGTAGCTCTGCACCCGGTCGAAGCCGTAGAAGGCTCCGCCCCCGATGCCGCCCAGCAGGACGAAGGCGAGAAGGAGAGCCAGGACGGTCTTGCCCCGCCCGCCGCCGGAGCCGCCGTTGCGCTTACGCACGTAACCGCGCCGGTGCCGGCCCTTCTCACCCCGATCCTGCTCGTCAAACCCCAGGTCGAGATCGTCGATCATCGTGTCCGCCTCCGCTGCGCGTCCAGCCAGCTCTGCAGAATCTCCACCGCGGCGGCCTGGTCGACCACCGCCCGTTGCCGTCGTCCTCGGACGCCGCGCTCGGCAAGCCTACGAGAAGCCACGACGGTGGACATCCTCTCGTCGGTGAGCGTTACCGGAACGGGCGCTATTACATCGGCCAGTTGGTCAGCGTACGCCTTCACGTGGAGGGCGGCCGGGCCGTGCTTGCCGGCGAGGTTGACCGGAAGGCCGACGACGACCTCGACCGCTTCGTGCTCCGCCACGAGGGCCGCGAGCTGGGTGAAGTCACTCGGCACCGTGTCCGGCGCCGCCGTCAGGTCCCGGGCCAGGGTGACCAGCGGGGTGGCGAGCACCCCGTGCGGATCGGACCGGGACACCCCGACCCGCACCTGGCCGACGTCGACGCCGAGGCGGACGCCACGAGGCAACTCAGTCACCCAGCGTCACTCCCCCCTGATGACGAACCAGGGCGGACCGTGCGGTCCGCCCTGGTCGCGTCGAGTCGTCCATCACGCCTCGGCGATCGCCTTCTCGACCGTCAGCAGGAGCGTGGGCGCTTCCGCCGCGGGCAGGCCACCGCCCTGGGCGAGGTCTCCACTGCCGCCGCCCCGCCCGGAGAAGGCGGCCTTCACCAGGTCCGACGCGGCCAGACCGCGCGCACGGGCCGCCTGGTTGACGGCCACCACCAGCGACGCCTTGCCGTTGGCCCGCGCCGCCACCGCGACCACCGCC
>NZ_JBFAMU010000669.1:0-2272 GCF_040656655.1 Micromonospora sp. NPDC049799 | reverse complement strand
GCCCCGTCCGCCGGCGCGGCACCGCCGCCGGAGCAGGACGCCAGGGCCGCGACGGCGGCGACCGCGACGAGGGACCGGACGGTACGCGTCACGTTCACGGTGCCTGCCTCCCTCTGCCGATGCCGGGCGCGGCGGCCTTCTCCACCACCACGGTGGTCGACTTGATCACGGCCACGGCCAGCGATCCGACGGTCAGGTCCAGCTCGTCGACCGCCTCGCGGCTCATCAGCGACACGATCCGGAACGGCCCGGCCTGGATGTCGACCTGCGCCATCACGGTGTCCTTGACGACGTTCACGACGATGCCGCGCAGCCGGTTGCGGGCCGACGAGGCGTCCGCCCGCTCGTCGGGGTCGGCCGAGCGGTCCCGGGCGAACGCGGCCAGGTCCACCCCGGCGATCACGCGGTGCCCGTGCTCGTCGCGGACCGCCACGAGCCGGCCGGCGTCGACCCAGCGCCGGACGGTGTCGGCGCTGACGCCGAGCAGGTCGGCCGCGTCACCGATCCGGAACATCGCCACCCGGCCACCCTAGCCGCCCGCACCTGCGAGCGGAAAGGGGCCTGTCCGCCGCTGTTGCGAGCCGTGAACGCCATGTCCCTCGCAGGTGCGGCAATTGTCGACGCCGACCCGCCGAGCCGTTCACGGGATGTCGTGCCGAAGCGGCCATACAGCACAATGGACGCTTCGCGGGGCCGGTGACGGGGAGGTTCGAGTGGGCGAGGCACGGGGAGCCGACGACGTCGTACCGGAGCCGGAGCGGGCCGCGGGCGACGACGGCGGATCACGGCGGCGGCAGGTGCGCCTCGCGGCGCTGGTGGTCCTGCTCGTGATCATCGTGGTGGCCGTCGTCCGGGTCGTCGTCGCCAGCGGCCCGCCCACGCGGGAGGAACTGCGCGAACGGGCGGGGCTGGCCAACCGGGACAAGCTGCTCATCGGCGTGAAGGACGACCAGCCGGGGGTGTCGCAGAAGCTGGCGAACGGCACCTTCGAGGGCTTCGACATCGAGATCGCGTACATGATCGCGGAGGACCTGGGCTTCGACGCGCCGGAGGTCACGCTGCTGGCCATCGAGAGCGAGGACCGGGCCCGGCGGCAGGCGCGGAACACCGACGGCAGCTACGTCACCGTCGACCTGGTGATCGCCTCCTACAGCGTCACCGAACAGCGTCGCCGGGACGGGGTGGTCTTCTCCTTTCCCTATCTGGAGACCGAGCAGTCGGTGGTGACGTTGCGGTCCGACACCCGGCCGGTGGCGAGCCTGCGCGACCTGGCCCAGCGCAAGGTCTGCACGTTGGGCACCTCCACGTCCGAGCAGCGCCTGCGGGAGGCGGGCGCCAGCCCGATCGGGCGCAACCGGATCAGCGACTGCGTCCAGGCGCTCTACGACGGGGTGGTGGACGCGGTCACCACCGACGCGGCGATCCTCGCCGGTTTCGTCGGTCCCCGCCCGCCCGGGGAGTTGCCACCCGCGGTGGCGTTGCAGCGGCGCAAGGACCTCCAGCACTGGGACATCGGCGCGGAGGCCGCGGAGCGGTGGGGCGTCAACACCGGCCCCAACCCGGCCATGCGGGACCTGGTGAACCTGTCGCTCACCGAGTCCGCTTTCGGGCCGGACGGCGACCGGTGGAAGCGGGCGTTCGACCGGTACCTGGGCTCGGAGCAGCAGTACAGCGAGCGCCAGCAGGTGGCGGTCGCCCGCCAGCCGGAACCCGAGACGAAGGTGGAGGTGCGGCAGTGGCCGTGGGAGAGGTGGGCGCTGCCGTCTCCGAACCGGCCGGCGAGGGGCGTCCGGACCGCCGCCCGGGCACCCGGCCGGCGCAGCAGGCGCAGCAGTGGCTGCTGACCCTGCTGCCGGCCTTCCCGGTGCTGCTGCTGGTGCTGCGGTTGTGGCGGCTCAGCCGGCAGGACATGCCGACGATGCTGCTGCTCGTGCAGTACGTCAGCCCGCTGGGGCTGCTCAGCGCCCTGCTGATCGCCCTGGTCTGGGCGTTCCCGCTGGTCGTGCTGGTGCTCGGGCTGCTCGGCCGCCTGCTCCAGGTCAGCGCGCCGGAGCGGTTCGACACCGAGCGGTCGCTGCTCGCGTACGGCACCACCCGTACGCCCGGGTGGGTGCTGGTCGCGGCCGTCGGCCTGGCGGCGCTCACCTGGCAGCTGCGGTTCCTGCCGCTGCTGGTCATGCTCGCCCTCGCGCTGCTGGCGCTGCGCACCCGGCACCGCCACCCGGACCGGCCGCTCCGGCTGCTGGTCACCGGCAACAGCAGCCCGGTGACC
>NZ_JBFAMU010000668.1:0-2275 GCF_040656655.1 Micromonospora sp. NPDC049799 | reverse complement strand
CGGTGAACGTGCCCGCCCCCGAGTACGTCACCGACGGTCGCTTCCCCGCCGCCGACGCGCTGCGGGAACGGTTCGCCGCCGCCGGGGTGGACGCCGCCCGGCCGGTCGGGGCGTACTGCGGCTCGGGGGTGACCGCCGCGCAGGCCGTCCTCGCCCTGCACCTGGCCGGTCGTCCGGACGCCGCGCTCTACGTCGGCTCGTGGAGCAACTGGGTCGCCGACCCGTCGCGTCCGGTGGCCACGGGGGAGTAGCGCGTCGGCGACACCCGTACGGCGCGCGGCGGGCCGCTGCCGGTCGCGTGCGACGATGGGCGCATGTCCGACGACACGGTGGTGGTGTGGGACCCGTCGCTGCTCACCTACGACATGGGTGACCACCCGCTGGACCCGGTACGCGTCGAGCTCACCATGGCGCTCGCCCGCGAGCTGGGGGTGCTGGAGCGGCCCGGTGTGCGGCTGGTCAAGCCGGAGCCGGCCGACGACGACCTGCTGGCCCGGGTGCACGACCCGCGCTACCTGGACGCGGTCCGCGCCGCGCCGCGCGACCCCCTCTTCGCCGGCTTCGGACTGGGCACCTCCGACAACCCGGTCTTCGACGGGATGCACGAGTCCAGCGCGCTGATCGCCGGGGCCACCGTCGCCGCCGCCGAGGCGGTCTGGCGGGGCGAGGCCCGGCGGGCGGTCAACGTCGCCGGTGGGCTGCACCACGCGATGCCGGCCCGCGCCGCCGGCTTCTGCGTCTACAACGACCCGGCGGTGGCCATCGCCCGGTTGCTCGACCTCGGTGCGGAGCGCGTCGCGTACGTGGACGTCGACGTGCACCACGGCGACGGCGTGCAACAGGTCTTCTGGGACGACCCCCGGGTGCTCACGGTCAGCCTGCACGAGACTCCGCTGGCGCTGTTCCCGGGCACCGGCTTCCCCGACGAGACCGGCGGGCCGGAGGCGCAGGGGACGGCGGTGAACGTGCCGCTGCCGCCGGGCGTCGACGACGCCGGCTGGCAGCGTGCCTTCCACGCGATCGTGCCGTCGGTGCTGCGCGCCTTCCGGCCCCAGATCCTGGTGACCCAGTGCGGCGCCGACGGCCACCGGCTGGACCCGCTGGCCGACCTGCACCTGAGCGTGGACGGGCAGCGCGCCACGTACATCGCCCTGCGGAGGCTCGCCGACGAGCTGTGCGAGGGCCGCTGGGTGGCCACCGGCGGAGGCGGGTACGCCCTGGTCGAGGTGGTGCCCCGGGCGTGGACGCACCTGCTCGCCGTGGCGACCGGCGCACCGCTGGAGCCGGCCACGCTGACCCCGCCGGCCTGGCGGGAGCTGGCCGCCGCCCGTCGTCCGGGCCGGGAGATCCCGCTGCGGATGACCGACGACGTGGACCCGGCGTACGAGCCGTGGCAGCCGACGGGGGAGCCGACCGCGGTGGACCGGGCCGTCGCCGCGACCCGCAGGTCCGTCTTCCCGCTGCTCGGGCTCGATCCGCACGATCCCCGTGACTGACCGGGCCGGGGTGGGACGGTGACGTCGTGACCACGGTGGACCAGCCGGTGGACGTGCTGCTCAGCGACGGCACTACCGTCCAGTTGCGGCCGATCCGGCCGTCGGACGCGCCGGAGATCGTGGCGATGCACTCCCGCTTCTCCGAGCGCACCCGCTACCTGCGCTACTTCTCGCCGTACCCCCGCATCCCCGACCGGGACCTGCAACGCTTCGTCAACGTCGACCACCGCGACCGGGAGGCGTTCGTGGTGCTTGCCGGCGACCAGATCGTGGCGGTCGGCCGCTACGAGCGCCTCGGCCCCCAGGCGCCGGAGGCCGAGGTGGCGTTCGTGGTGGAGGACGCCTACCAGGGCCGGGGCATCGGGTCGGTGCTGCTGGAGCACCTGGCCGACGCGGCACCGCGGGCCGGCATCATGAGCTTCGTCGCGGAGGTGCTGCCGAGCAACGGCGCGATGCTGCGGGTCTTCTCCGACTTCGGCTACCAGGTGCAGCGGCAGTTCGCCGACGGCGTGGTGCACCTGACCTTCCCGATCGCGCCCACCGAGGCGACCCTGGAGGTGCAGCGCGGCCGGGAGCACCGCACCGAGGCCCGTTCCATCGCCCGGCTTCTCGCGCCGCGCGGGGTCGCCGTCTACGGCGCGAGCGCCACCGGGCAGGGCGTCGGCGCGGCGGTGCTGGGCCACCCGTTCTCCATCACGACTGGTCCCGTACCCCGCTCGGGCCCTGGGCGGGATGGGACCCCTCGGTACGCGCGGCGGCCGAGCTGGTCCTCGCCTCAC
>NZ_JBFAMU010000667.1:0-2276 GCF_040656655.1 Micromonospora sp. NPDC049799 | reverse complement strand
CGGACTGGCCGGAGCCGCGCACGCCGCTGCCCGGAGGGCCGGCCTGCTCCCGGTCGAGCTGGACGAGGACGGGTACGGACGGCTGGTGCGGGTGCACGGTGACAACCTGTCCGCGCTGGCCGCCCACCGGCCCGCCCGGGGAGTGGCGCCGGCGCTGCTGGTCGTGGCCGACCGGGTGGCCCGCCCGGACCCGGTGCCCGCCTGGCGAGCGGTCTGCCCGGAGTTGACCGTGGAACGTTGGCCGGAGGACCACCATTCGATCGTGTCGGCCGCCTCCTCGGCCCGGTTGGCCGAGCGCATCGCCCGCTTCGCAGCCGACAGCGGGCTCGCCGAGCCGGACGCGCCGGCCGAGACGGTCGAGGCCGGGCCGGCGGGGACGGGGGCCACGGCGCGGGACGCACTCGTCGTACCGTCCTGAGCGGGCGATCCGTCGACGGGGCCGGATCCGGGTGTCCGGCCGGGTCGGAGGAGCCCTGCGGGCGGCGGGAGCGGTCAGGACCAGTCGAACGCCTGGGCGTCGGAGGAGAGGTAGCTGCCGTCGACCAGGTCCGCCCAGGTGGCGTAGCGGCGCAGGCCGTAGAGCAGGGGTCGTTGCGGACGCAGCCGGGTGACCGCCCGGACCCGGCCCATCACCACGGCGTGGTCGCCGACCACACTGTCGTCGGTCACCTCGCAGTCGGCGATGGTGTGCGCGGCGTCGAGCAGGTGCGGGCCGCCGGCCCCGGAGCCGACGGTCCAGCGCACCCGCTCGAAGCGGTCGACCGCTCCGGAGGCGAACAACTCGGCGAAGGCCCGAGCCTGGTCGTGCAGCAGGTTCACCGCGAAGGAGCGACTCGCCGCGATCGCCTCCAGGGTGGGGCTGCCGCAGCGGAGGCAGACCAGCAGGATCGGCGGGTCGAGGGAGACGCTGCACAGCGAGGTGCAGGTCATCCCCCGCGGCCGGCCGTCGGTGTGCAGCGCGGTGGTCACCGTGACGCCGGACGGAAAGCTGGCCATCAGGGGTCGCATGTCGACCGGCGGGGTGTCGGCCGGAACGAGCTGGTCCTTGGTGTTCATGGTGGGCTCCTCACGCCGGGGGTGACGCGGCTCCGGCGGCGACCACGCCGGGCGTGGGCCGGGGCCGGGAGGTGGATCGGGTCGCGGCGTGGACCTCCGCCACCAGTGCGGCGGTGAAGGACCCGAACGCGGCGCCGAGGAAGTGGAAGTGCCCGCCCGCGAAGAGCAGCCGCCGGAACGGTCCGGTGGTCTCCTCCGCCCAGGCCGCGATCGCCGCCGGTGGCGCCCAGTCGTCCTCGGCGCCGCCGAAGGCGGTCATCGGCACGGTCAGCGGCGGCCGGACGGGCGACGGGACGTACCCGGCCAGCGCGCCGAGGTCGGCGCGGACCAGCCGCAGCAGTTGGGCGCGGAACTCGGGCACCTCGTGGATCCGGTCCGGCATGCCGCCCAGCGCGAACAGGTGACGCAGCATCTCGTCGTCGGAGACGTCGTACGGCAGGGTGGCCTTCGGGCCCCGGTAACCGGCGGCCGGGCGGCCGGAGACGCCGAGCCAGACGGGTTCGACGCCGTACGCACCGAGCGCCCGGGTCGTCTCGGCCGCGACCACCGCGCCCAGGCTGTGCCCGAACAGGGCCAGCGGCGCGTCGGCCCAGTCGAGCAGGTCCTCGACCACCCGGGCGACGATGCCGGGGATGTCCCGCAGCGGTTCCTCGCGGTGCCGCCGGCCCCGGCCGGGCAGGTCGGGCAGGAGGAGGTCCCACTCCTGCGGGATGCCCCGGCTGAGCGGGAAGTAGGCGCTGCCGGAGCCGCCCGCATGGTGGAACGCGACCAGACGCAGGTCGGGGTCGGGTACCGGCCTCGGCCGGAGGAAGGCGCTCATCGGGTCACTCCCGTCCTCCGGCCGCGACCGGGCGGCCGGTGATGTGGTCGGCGATCGTCGCCAGCAGCGCCGCCAGCGGGCGGTCGATGGGCAGGTCCTCGGGGGTGAGCGCGATCTGGAACCGTTCCTCGATCCGGGTCATGAACAGGGTGGAGACGAAGGAGTCACCCCCGGTCTCCAGGAAGGACCGGCCCGGGTCCAGCTCCTCGTCGGCGTGCAGCACGTCGCGCAGCTCGGCCATCAGGTACGCCTCGATGCCGGCGCGGTCGGTGGGCAACGGCGCCACGTCCCCGCCGGCGGTCTCCGCCGACCCGCCGGCCGCGCCGACCGGCTCGTCGACCCAGAAGCGCCGGCGCCGGAAGGGGTAGGTGGGCAGGTTCGGCAGGAACCGGGCACCGGC
>NZ_JBFAMU010000666.1:0-2280 GCF_040656655.1 Micromonospora sp. NPDC049799 | reverse complement strand
ACGAGCTCGTCCTGACCGAAACGGTGGTGGCACTTCGATGACGTACCGACGCTGGTTCGTGGTGGGGGTGGTATCCAGGCCGCGGTCGGCGACGAGGTGGCGCCGGACCGCGCGGACCATCGACGATTCGCCGGCGATCCAGGCGTACGGGTTGTCGGTCGGCAGTCGCGCGGCGCGCACGGCGTCGGCGAGCAGGGTGCTTCCGGCGGGGGTGCCACCGCGCACGATCCAGCTCACCTCGGCGTGGGCGTCGGTGGGCAGGTCCTGGATGTCGCCCGGGTCCGGGACCTCGACGAAGGCGCGGACCCGGGTCCCGGCGGGCAGCCAGGCGAGGATGCCACCGACCGCTGGGAGCGCGGTCTCGTCGGCCACCAGCAGCACGTGGTCGGTGTCGTCCGGCGGCCGGAAGCAGACGCTGCGGTTGTCGTGCACGGCCGGTCCGAGCAGGACGACGCGGTCGCCGGGGCGGGCCCGGCCGGCCCAGCGGGTGGCCGGACCGGTGTCGCCGTGCCGGACGAAGTCGATGTCCACCTCGGACGCCTCGGGCCGCTGCTCCCGGATCGTGTAGGAGCGCATCACCGCCCGCACGGCGGGGTCCATCGTCCGGTACGCGGTGAACCAGTCCTCCTCCGCCTCCCCCGGCAGCACCGGTTCACTCTGGCCCGGGTGCGGGAGGAAGACCGACACGCTCTGGTCCCGGCCGCCGCCGGCGAAGCCGGCCAGCTCCGGCCCGCCGAGGGTGACCCGCACCAGCGAGGTGCCGACGGTACGCACGGCGACGACCTGCGCGGCGAAGAGGCGGTACTGGAGGGCGACCGGATCGGCGGTGCTGCTGGTCGCCATCAGCTGACCTTCCGGGCGCCCTGGATGGCCTTGGCCAGATTCTCCAGGAGCGGGGCGGCGCCGGCGTACGAGAAGCGGGGCACGGCGTCCCACGGGGTGACCTGGTTGGCCCGGACCGCCGGAAGCTGGGTCCAGGTGGGCCGCGCGGCGAGGTCCTTGGGCTGCAGGGCGGTGCTGCGGTTGTCCAGCAGGATCAGGTCGGCCGGGAACTTGCCGGCGTTCTCCCAGCTCAGCGCCTCGAAGTAGTCGCCGGCTTCCAGCTTGGTGGGAACCACGATGTCGACGCCGAGCTCGGCGAAGTACATCAGGTCGGTGCTCACCTTCGGGTTGGAGACGTAGAACAGGTCAGGGCTGCCGGAGCAGGCCATGACCTTGATGCCGGGGTTCGCCCTCACGGCCTGTCGCACCGACTCGGCGGCGGCGTCGAACCGGGCCCGGGCGTCGGTCACCTTCTTCGCCGACAGGTCGGCGCCGAGGGACTCGGCGAGCTGCGCGTACCGCTCGATCGGCTTGGTCATCGGCACCCGGGCGGTGGTGACGGCCACGCTGGGCGCGAGCGGGAGGATCTTGTCCTTGCTCTCGTCCGGCACGTACCACAGGGCACCCGGGTCGTACATGTGGGTGACCAGCAGGTCGGGGCGCAGGGCGGCGTACTTCTCCAGGTTGAACTCGCCCCAGACGTTGCCCAGGATCTCCACGCCCTCGACGTTCAGGTCACCGGCCTGCGGGTCCCTGGTGCCGTCGGCGCGCTTCGTCTCGCCGAAGACACCGACGATCTGCTTGTCGAGTCCGAAGTCGACCAGGGCGGCGGCGACCCCGGTGAAGGCCACGACCCGGGTCGGGCCGGCCGCCGCGTCGACCTTCGTGCCCCGGTCGTCGGTGAACGACCACGGACCGCCCGAGCTGCCGGCCGACGGGGTGGAGGAGGTGTCGTCACGGCCGCAGCCGCCGAGCAGGGCGGCCAGGGTGGCGGCCCCACCGGCGGCGAGGAGGCCACGGCGGGTGAGTCGGCGGGCGGGTACGGGATGCGGCATGGTGTCGTCTTTCGATCAGGGTCCGGGATGACCATGGACAGCAGCGGTTAGGTTAACCTAACCTAAGTCGCTGTCAAGACCCGTTCGGCGATCCCGCACCACACCGGAGCCCACACTGTCCGTCACGTATCCCTCACTCAAGGCTCCCGTCGCCGCGCCCTCGTCACCGCCACCAGGGCGCCGTACCGCCGGGCGGGCCACCGGGCTGGCCCTGTCCGTGCTGCTGCTCGGCACGGTGGCGGTGTTCAGCATCGCGGTCGGCGCGAAGCAGCTTCCGCTCACCGACGTGTGGCAGGGCCTGCTGCACCGCGACGCCGCCGAGTACGCCGTCGTGCACCCCGCCGCCCACCCGAGCGCCGCCATCGACTCGTAGAGCAGGAAGAGCCGGTACGGGTAACCGCGG
>NZ_JBFAMU010000665.1:0-2283 GCF_040656655.1 Micromonospora sp. NPDC049799 | reverse complement strand
GCAGCAGCAGGCCCACCAGGCCGCTCAGCAGGCCGGGAGTCGCGAGCAGCAGCGCGCCCGCCAACCCGACCAGGCCGTCGGTGACCTGCGCGCCCGGCGGCCGGCCGGCCTCGGCGGAGGCCCGGAAACCCCGCCACGCCCGCATGCCCTCGCGGCGCAGCAGCACCAGGCCCAGCAGCGAGGCGACGAACACCGCCAGCACCGCCGTCGGGAAACCGACCTCCCGGCCGACGGCCACGAACACCGCCAGCTCCAGTACGACCACCGCCAGCAGCGCCAGCGGTACGAATCTCAGTCCTCGGCGCATCTCACCTCATCCGCCTTCAGTGGGGCCCTCATCCGGATGTGTCCGCTTCCGTCCGCTTGCCTGCGGGCCGGCGGGGCGTCGCCACCCGTCCAGCATGACACGCCTGCGCTCAGGGCCACCGCACCTGACCGGTGGGGGTGCCGTGCAGTCCCCGCCGCACCGCCCGCCGGCGGTCCTGCACCCCCCAGGAGGTGATCCGCCACAGCGCCTCGGCCACGATCAGCGGGGTCATCTTGCTGCTTCCGTGCTCCCGTTCGGCGAACGTGATGGGCACCTCCACGATCCGCGCCCCCGCCTGGTGCGCCAGTCTCGCCAGCTCCACCTGGAACGAGTACCCCTGCGAGCACACCGAGTCGAGGTCGAGGGACTCCAGCACGCTGAGCCGGTACACGCGGTACCCACCGGTGGCGTCGGAGACCGGCATGCCCAGGGCCACCCGCGCGTACAGGTTGCCGGCGCGGGACAGCAGCAGCCGCCGCAGCGGCCAGTTCACCACCTGCGCGCCGGCGGTCCACCGCGACCCGATTACCACGTCGGCGTCACCGGCGGCGTACAGCAGCGCCGGTAGCTGCTCCGGGGCGTGCGAGCCGTCGGCGTCCATCTCCACCACCGCGTCGTAGCCGCGGTCCCGCGCCCACGCGAACCCGGCCAGGTACGCCGCGCCGAGGCCCTGCTTGCCCGTGCGGTGCAGCACGTGCACCCCCGGGTCGGCGGCGGCGAGGGCGTCGGCCAGCGCGCCGGTGCCGTCGGGGCTGTTGTCGTCGGCGACGAGCACCTCCACCGCGGGGGCGGCCCGCCGGACCCGCGTCACGATCTGCCGTACGTTGTCGGCCTCGTTGTAGGTCGGGATCACCACGAGCACCCGACCCAGGCCGGGGTGTCCCGTCGTGGGCCTCCGGACGTCGGTCGCCTCGGCCACTCCTCCGCTCCCCCTCCACCGGCCGTGTCGCGTGCCGGCCGTCATCCGGTGCGCGGCTGCTCCTGCGGGCCCACCGTCGCGCGTCGCCGGCGCAGCACGGCCGCACCGGCCAGGGCGGCCACCGCCACGGCGGTCAGGGCCACCTCCGGCCACAGCCCGACCCGGGTGGCCAGGGTGCGCCCGTCGGCGAGCCGCACCTCCCGGACCACCACCGCCCGGGTGTTGAACCCGGTGGCGTCACTTACCCGCCCGTCCGGGGCGACGAACCCGGACACACCGACCGTGGAGGCCATCAACGCGGGCCGGCCGTGTTCGACGGCCCGCAGCCGCACCATCGCCAACTGCTGGCGCGCCTCGGCCACGTCGAAGGTGGCGTTGTTGGTCTGTACCACCAGCAGTTGCGCCCCGCCGGTGACGGTGTCGCGGACCACCTCGTCGTAGGCGACCTCGAAGCAGATGACGTCTCCGAGCACGGCGGACGGCGTACGCAGGACGCCGGGTTCGGTGCCGGGCACGAAGTCCGCGCGGACCCGGTCGACCTCCTTGCTGACCATCCGGGCGATGTCGCGCATCGGCACGTACTCGGCGAACGGCACCGGGTGCCGCTTGGTGTACAGCTGCGCCAGGTCCGGGCCGGTCCCCGGCAGCCACATCAGCCCCGCGTTGCGCACCTGTCCCGCGCCGGGACCGCGCAGCACGGCGCCGACCAGGATGGGGGCGTCGATCGCGTCGGCGGCCTCGGAGATCCGCGCCCCGGCAGAGGCGTCGCGCAGGGGGTCGATGTCGGAGGAGTTCTCCGGCCACACCACCAGGTCCGGTCGCCGCTGGGTGCCGGCGGCCACCTGCCGGGCGAGGTCGACGGTCGCGTCGACGTGGTTGTTCAGCACCGCCTGCCGCTGGGCGTTGAAGTCCAGGCCCAGGCGCGGCACGTTGCCCTGCACGATCGCCACGGTCACCGCCTCGGCGCAGCAGGAGCTCGCCGACCTGCGTCAGGAGACCTGGAAGTCGCGCCAGGAGTCCGACGAGCTCCAGCGGCAGGTGGCGGAGGTGCGGCTGG
>NZ_JBFAMU010000664.1:0-2291 GCF_040656655.1 Micromonospora sp. NPDC049799 | reverse complement strand
GCGGCGGCGAGCGCGGCGACCCGGCCGGCGAGCCGGTCGTCGCCGAGGTGCCGGGCGACCCGGGCGAGGGCGGTCAGCAGCGGCCATCCGTAGCGGGGGCAGTCGACGAGGCTGGTGTCGGCGAGAGCCGTCTCCGCCGCGCGCCGGGCCTCGGCCTCGTCGTCGGCGGCGAGGGCCGCCTCCAGGCGCAGCTCGATCAGCGGCAGCCGCTGGTTCGGGTGCAGGTAGGGCTTGGACAGGAAGCTCAACGCCCGGCCCACCGACTCGTCCGCGCCCGGGTGGCCCTGGGCCAGCCGCAGGCCCGCCCGCAGTTGCTGCCAGTGGGAGCCGGTGACGCCGGGCGGGTCGATCCGCGCGGCCTCCGCGCAGATCTCCTCGGCCTCCGTCCAGCGGCCCAGCGCGAGCAGCGCCTCGGCCCGGTTGGAGAGCAGGTACGCGCCGGTGGACCGGCTGATCCCCACCCGACGGGCCTCGCTCACCCCGTCGCTGGCGGCCCGGGCCGACTCCTCGTACCGGCCCAGCTCGAAGAGCACGTCGGAGATGTGGACCAGGACGCTCACCAGGGCCGGCACCGTGTCGGTGGCCCGGGCCAGCGCCTCGCAGCGGCGTAGCTCGGTCAGGCCCAGGTCGGGCGCGCCGTCCCGCCGGTTCGCGACGGCGAGCTGGATCGGCAGTTGCGCGCCCAGCCCGGCGGCCCGCGCCACGGCGGTCACCTCCGCGGCGATCCGGGCCCCCTCGGCGCGGTCCACCCGGCCCAGGTGGGCGGCGACGTCGGCGAGCAGCCGCAGCCGCTCCGGGCCGTCCGGCCCCTGGTTCGCCAGCCGGTACGCCTCCCGCAGCTCGGCGGCACCGTCGCTCTTGCCGAGGATGGACAGCATCCGGCCGCGCCGGTCGAGCAGTCGCGCCGCGCGCAGTGGTTCGGCGTCGGTGTCCACCTCGGCCAGCGCCGCCCGGGTCAGGGTGAGAGCCCGCTGGTAGTCACCCGCGGTGGTGGCCGCCGCCAGGGTCTCCTCCAGTACGGCCAGGTGGTCCATGTCGAGCCGGTCGGCGGCGTCGGGCACCAGCTCCCACAGCTCCAGCACCCGTTCCAGCAACCGGCTCTGCTCGGCGTACGCGTACCGGTCGGCGGCCGCGCAGGCGGCGGTGCGGGCGGCCACCAGGGCACGGGGGTGGTCGTGTGCGGCGTACCAGTGGTGGGCGATCTCGGCCGGCGCGCGCCCGGCGGCGACGAGGTACGGCTGGGCCTCGATGGCGGCGGCGTAGCGGGCGTGCAGACGGGCGTGCTCGCCGGGGAGCAGCTCGTCGTGGACGGCCTCGCGGACCAGCGCGTGCCGGAACTCGTAGTCGCCGTCCGGGTCGGCGACCACGAGTTGGGCGGCGACGGCGGCCCGCAGCGCGTCCTCCAGCTCCGCCTCGGGCAGCCCGGCGACCTCGGCGAGGAGCTGGTGGGCGAAGCGGGTGCCGCCGGCGGCGGCCATCCGCAGCACCCGTTGGGCGGCGTCGGGCAGCCGGTCCACGCGGGCCAGCAGCAGGTCGCGCAGGGTGTCCGGCAGCACCGCACAACCGACCGGGTCGCCGGCGGCGGCCAGCTCCTCGATGAAGAGCGGGTTGCCCTGGGTGCGGTCGTGGACGTCGTCGACGGACCGGGCGGCCGGCTCGGCACCGAGCAGGTCGGCCAGGATCGCCGCGGTGCCGTCCCGGTCCAGTCGGCCCACCTCCACCCGCTCGACCCCACGGGCGCGGTCCAGCTCGGCGATGAACGGGCGCAGCGGGTGGCCCCGGTGCAGCTCGTCGGTGCGGTACGTGCAGACGAGCAGCAGCCGGTCGGTGCGCGCCGCGCGGACCAGGAAGCCGATCAGGTCCCGGGTGGAGCGGTCGGCCCAGTGCAGGTCCTCGATCACCAGTACCAGTGGCTGCTCGGCGGCGAGCCGGCCGAACAGCTGCGCTACCAGGTCGAACAGGTACCCGCGCGGGGCGTCGGAGACACCGGCGGTGGCCGGTGCGGCGGCACCGAGCGGTCCCCGGGCCAGCTCGGGGAGGAGGCGGGCGAACTCCGCCTCGTACCCGTCGAAAGCGCCCGGGCCGTCGTGCCGCAAAACCTCGCGCAGCGCCGCCGCGAACGGCGCGAAGGGCAGGCCCGCCTCGCCGAGTTCGAGGCACTGCCCGACCAGCAGCCGGGCCTCACCGGCGCCGGCCCGGTGGCCGAACTCCTCCAGCAGCCGGGTCTTGCCCACCCCGGCCTCACCGCCGACCAGGACGGTGGTCGGCTCGCCGTCGCGGGCCCGGGCCAG
>NZ_JBFAMU010000663.1:0-2295 GCF_040656655.1 Micromonospora sp. NPDC049799 | reverse complement strand
GAGCAGCGTTGTCCCCGCGGGTGTGGTGGCCCGGCGGGGCGGTACGGGCCGGCCGGGCACCCAGACCCCGTCGGCGGCGAGCGCGTCGCCGTGTGCGCCGAACACGGCCTCGGGCGTGCCGTCGGCGCGTACGCCGCCACCCGGTTCGAGCACGACCACCCGGTCGACCAGCGGCAGCGCCTCGGCGACCCGGTGCTCCACCAGGATCAACGTGGTGTCGGCGTCCAGGGCCCGGGTCACCGCCTCCCGGACCAGCGCGGCACCGGCCGGGTCGAGGTTGGCGGTGGGTTCGTCGAGCAGCAGCAGGCCGGGGCGCAGGGCCAGCGCGCCGGCCAGGGCGAGACGCTGCTGCTCGCCGCCGGAGAGCGCGGCGGTCGGACGATCCCGGTCGTACGGGAAGCCGACCCGGCGCAGCGCCTGGTCCACGCGCGGCCAGATCTCGGCGGTGGGTACGCCCCGGTTCTCCAGCCCGAACGCCACGTCGTCGCCGCAACGGGCCATCACCAGCTGGGTCTCCGGGTCCTGGAAGACGATGCCGACGCGCTCCCGGTCCTTGCGCGGGTCCAGCCCGTCGATCTCGACGGTGCCCTCCTGCTCGCCGGAGTCCTCCGCCAGCAGGCCGGCGAGCGCGGCGAGCAGGGTGCTCTTGCCCGCGCCCGAGGGCCCGAGCAGCAGCACCCGCTCCCCACGCTCCACCCGCAGGTCCAGCCCCCGCACGGCCCACGCGCGCCGCCCGGCGTGCCGCCACCCGAACCCCCGCAGCTCCACCCGACCCACCGGCCGATCACCCCCTCCGCCCACTGCTGTTGATCAAGAGGTTTGCGTCAGGACAACGGCTCCCGTTGACGCAAACCTCTTGATCAACGAGGGAGGTGGGTGGGTGAGGGTCAGATCAGGGCGCGGTCGCGGCCGGCGGGGAAGCGGTCGAGGACGCCGGTGCCGGCCAGGGCGCGCGTGAGGTACCAGGCGCCGGCGCCGGCGATGACCGTGGCGCTGAGCACGGTGATCACGAAGATCGGCACCCGGGCGCTCCACAGCTCCAGCTCCGAGTAGTACCGGATCTGGTCGAAGATGGCCGCGGCCAGGCCGGCGAGGGCACCCGAGAGCAGGGCGGCCGGCAGGCGGAACGAGCGGTACCGGAAGGCGGCGAAGCCCAGCTCGGCGCCGAGCCCCTGGAACGCGCCCTGGAGGATCGCCACGGCACCCCACTGGCTGCCCAGCAGCACCGAGATGAACGCGGCGAGGAACTCGCAGTAGAAGGCCGCCCCCGGCTTGCGGATGACGAGCCCGCCGAGCACGCCGGGCAGCAGCCAGATGCCGTAGATGACCGACTGGGCCGGCGGGAAGAACGCGAACGCGCCCTCGGTGGCGGCCCAGACGAAGTTCCAGGCCCAGAAGATGACGCCGAAGGCGACGGCGAGGACCGAGGCGACGACGATGTCGATCGTGCGCCAACGGGTGGTGTCGGTGGTGGTCATGCTGCGCTCCCAGTCCAGAGGTGAACCAGGAGAAGACGCACGCCGACGCCCGGAGTGCCCGGACGGCGGCGCGGCTGGAGGTCGACCGAACTCCCTGCGCTGGCATTACCCAGATCAGGTTCGAGGGTCTGCGGGCGGTGCCCGCACTCTCAGCGCTGTGCGCTCCCCTGTCGGATGTGAAGTTGTCTCGTCGACGCTAACACCCTTGAAGATCATCGGGCAAAGTGATCTCTCCGCAGGTCAGTCGAACGTCGCGGGATGCCTCGCCAGCTCGACCCGTCGTCTCCCGCCGACACGGAGGTCCGGCCGGATCCATCGACCGGAGCCGAGGTCGACCGGTAGTCTCAGGCGGCCGGTCCCGCCACCCGGCAGAAGGACGCACACGTGACACCGGAAACCGACCGCCCCGACCCGTTCCACGACAGCGAGGGGCACCGCACAGGGACGATCGGCCTGGCCGCACCGACCGGGACGCAGGACGTACGCCCGCAGGAGCCGGCGGGGCCCGACGGTGCCGGCCCACGCACCTGGCTGGGTGGCCGGGTCGGCTCGGTCGAGGTGCTCGCGGCACTGCTGGTCCTCCTGATCATCTTCCGGGAGCCGCTGGCCGGCCTGCTGTCCTCGCCCCGACTCCAGACCTGGACCACCGTGTTCGTCTCGGTCATGGTCCAGGCGGTGCCGTTCCTCGTCTTCGGCGTGCTGCTCTCCGCGGTGATCGCCGTCTTCGTGCCCCGGTCGTTCTGGGCCCGGGCGCTGCCCCGCCACCCGGCGCTGGCGGTGCCGGTGGCCAGCGCCGCGGGCGTGGTCCTGCCCGGCT
>NZ_JBFAMU010000662.1:0-2302 GCF_040656655.1 Micromonospora sp. NPDC049799 | reverse complement strand
ATCGCCACTTCGATGGTGCCGCCCTCGACGGGGAAGGCCGCCGGGAGTTTGGACTCGGCGTGGTGTCTGCCGTCGAGGTACAGGTGCGCTCTCGCGCCGGTCACGCCGCCGTCCGGGACCTCGCCGCCGACGCGCCGATCCACGTGGCGGCGCCGGACGGCACCGTCCTCGGCACGGTGCTCGCGTGAGCCAGCCGCAGGAGCGGCCCTACCGGGCCGGTTTCGCGTGCTTCGTCGGCCGACCGAACGCCGGCAAGTCGACGCTGACCAACGCGATCGTCGGCACCAAGATCGCAATCACGTCGAACAAGCCGCAGACCACCCGGCACATCATCCGGGCCGTGCTGCACCGGCCCGACTCGCAGCTCGTGCTCGTCGACACCCCTGGCCTGCACCGCCCCCGTACGCTGCTCGGCGAGCGCCTCAACGACCTGGTCCGCGCCACCTGGAGCGAGGTCGACGTGATCGGCCTCTGCATCCCGGCGGACGAGCCGGTGGGCCGGGGCGACCGCTTCATCACCGGTGAGCTGGCCGAGCTGAAGGCCACCGTGCTGGCGGTGGTCACCAAGACCGACCTGGTGGACAAGAAGCGGCTGGCCGAGCAGTTGCTGGCGGTCAGCGAGCTGGGTGAGTTCGCCGCAGTGGTGCCGGTCAGCGCCGTCTCCGGGCACCAGGTGGACACCCTGGTCGACGTGATGACCGGCTACCTGCCGCCGTCTCCGCAGCTCTACCCGGACGACATGCTCACCGACGACCCGGAGCAGGTGATGGTCGCCGAGCTGATCCGGGAGGCGGCCCTGGAGGGGGTCCGCGACGAACTGCCCCACTCCATCGCGGTGGTGGTGGAGGAGATGATCCCCGAGGGTCAGGTGATCAAGATCTACGCCGACGTGTACGTCGAGCGGCCGAGCCAGAAGGCGATCGTGATCGGCCACCGGGCCAGCCGGCTCAAGGACGTCGGCACCCGGGCGCGGAAGCAGATCGAGGAGCTGCTCGGCAGTCGGGTCTACCTCGACCTGCACGTACGTGTGGCGAAGGACTGGCAGCGCGACCCGAAGCAGTTGCGCAAGCTGGGGTTCTGACCGCCCACGAGGGGAAGATGCCCGGGCGTGATCGGTACCGGTCGGGCGGATGGCATCTTTCACTTCGCGCAGGGGTCGCGTCTGTTTGCCGGGGGAGCGGCGGAGGGTAGGAGATGGAAATCCCCGTGCCCCCGGACACAAGTGCAGGCTGATGCGAAACCGATACCTGGACCTGCTCCGCTTCCTCGCCATCGTCCGCGTCGTCGTCTACCACGTCACCGGGTGGGCCTCGCTGACTCTCGTGTTCCCCGCCATGTCGGTGATGTTCGCCCTGGCCGGTTCGCTGATGGCCGCCTCCCTGCACAGGTGGGGCCCCGGCGCGGTGCTGCGGCGGATACGCCGGTTGCTGCCGTCGCTGTGGGTGCTCGCCGCGGTGTTCGTGCCGGCCATGCTGCTCACCGGTCTGCCGCTCTCGCCGAAGGTGCTGCTCTGGCTGTTCCCGATCGCCGACCCGCCGGCCAACGACTGGGGAGCGCTGGCCCTCAGCGTGATCTGGTACCTGCGCGACTACCTGTGGTTCGTCCTCGCCTCGCCGATCGCCCTGTGGCTGTTCCGGCGCGCGCCGCTGCCCACCCTGCTGGCCCCGTACGCCCTGCTGCTGGCGCTGCAGGCGGGCCTGTGGCCGGCGGCACCGACGGCGGCGCGGGACTTCGGCCTGTACTTCGGCGCCTGGCTGCTCGGCTTCGCCCACCAGGCGGGGATGCTGCGCCGGCTGGCCAACCGCGTGCTGGTGCCCCTCGCGCTCGCCCTGGCCGTCGCCGGCGGGACGTGGATCATCACCCATCCGGGTCCGCGCGGGTACGACCTCAACGACAACCCCCTGGCCAACGCCCTCTGGTCGGCGGCCTTCGTCCTCGTGCTGCTCGGTCGGGGGCCGGCGACGACCGCCTGGGTGGACCGTAGCGCCGTGTTCAGCCGCGTGGTGACGGTCTTCAACCGGCGCGCGCTCACCGTCTACCTGTGGCACATGCCGTTCGTGGTCGCCCTCACCCCGCTGGTCGACGTGGTGGGCTGGACCCACCAGGACCCGGTCGGGTTGGCCGTCCGGGTGGCGCTGGTCTTCGCCCTGGTGGGGCTGGTCACCGCCGCGGTGGGCTGGGTCGAGGACGTGGCCGCCCGACGACCACCCGAGCTGGTCCCCGGTGGCCGCCGCCCGGCGCGCCCCCGCGCCGCCGACGTCGTGCCCTCCAGCCCGGCCCCGGCCGGCGCCGGCCACGCCGG
>NZ_JBFAMU010000661.1:0-2311 GCF_040656655.1 Micromonospora sp. NPDC049799 | reverse complement strand
GGGGGGGGGGGGGGGCGGGGGGGCGGGCCGACGGGCAGCGCCGCGCGCGGGCGTCGGACGGGCGGCGTGGGCAGCACGTAGACGTGGCGCGTGGTGGTCAGTGCCGGCCGAGCCGGCGCTCGCGAAGCGCGCCGGTGACCAGCGCGATGGTACGAGCGGGGTGTCGGAGGACGTCGTCGGCGGTGAAGCGGAGGACGAGCCATCCGGCGGCCCGCAGGGCGTTCAACCGGGCGACGTCCTGGCGGAAATGGGCCCGCTCGCGGTGGTGGTCGCCGTCGTACTCGACCGCGACGCGCAGGGCGGGCCAGGCCAGGTCGACCCGGCCGACGAAACGTCCCCGGGCGTCCAGCACGTCGTGCTGGGCGACGATCGGGCCGAGACCGGCGTCCAGCAGGAGCAGCCGCAGCCGGGTCTCCATGGGGGACTCACTGAGCGGCTCGGCCAGCGCCAGCACCCGCCGGAACTGCGGCATCCCCGGCCAACCCGCACGCCGCACCGCGTAGTCGGCCAGTGCCGGAAGCTTCACCACCCTCCGGCGCAACAGCGCATCCACGGCCACCACCGCCTCGGCCAACGGTGGCTGCCGGCCCAGGTCGAACGCGGTCCGCAGGGGCGTCGTGACCGGCAGGCCGCCGAAGCGGGTACGGTCGTCCTCCGGCAGGGGCGAGCGCACGACCGACAGGCGCGGGTGTGGGCGCATCCGGACCGACCTTGGAAGCAGCACACTGACCGGCGCGTTCCGGCCCAACAGGTCGGTGCCCCACAGGTAGAGGGCGCTGCGGCCGGCGATCGTCCCGCCCGAGGGAAGCACCAGCGCCAGCGCGTCGCACCACATGCGGTGGTCGGTCTCCCGGTAGCCGTCGGCGTGCACGTACACGTCGGGTAAGAGCTTGTGCCACGTCGATCCCCGCAGCATCGCCCAGGTCACCAGCCCCTCGGTGACGGCGGCGCTGCCCCGGAACGGCAGGAACGCGAGGCGGCGCGGAACCCGGGCGACGGAGGGCATCCGGACAGCATGGCGTGACGGGACGCTCACCCGCCGCCCCGACCGTCGGCTTCGGACGGTCGGTGGGAAATCCGTACCCCCGCCCTTGGCGGATCGGAGGATCCGTCGTACGGTGACACCCGCAAGTGACCCACGGGAGCCCGGTGTACCGGGCTGAGAGGGGGGCTGTGAGCCCCCGACCGTCGAACCTGATCCGGGTAATGCCGGCGCAGGGAGGAGTGTTGCCGTGCCGTCCCTGGGACGCCTGCACCTGATCACCGACACCCGACCCGGACGGGACCCGCTCGCCGTGCTGCGGGCCGCCCTGCCGGTGGCCCGCGGCGAACTGGTCGTCCAGGTCCGGGTCGGCGACGACGCCACCGACCGGGAGGCGTACGACCTGGCCCGCCGGGTGGTGGCGCTCTGCGCCCGCCACGACGCGACCTGCCTGGTCAACGACCGCCTCCACGTGGCCCTGGCGGTCGGCGCCGCCGGTGGGCACGTCGGTGCCCACGACCTGCCGGTCGGCGCGGCCCGGCGGGTGCTCGGCTCGGCCGCCGTGCTCGGCGCGACCGCCCGCGAGCCGGGGGCCGCAGCCGAAGCGGTCGCCGCCGGGGCGAGCTACCTCGGGGTGGGGCCCTTCCGACCCACCCGGACCAAGGACGGACTGCCGCCGGCGATCGGTGTGGGCGGCGTGCGTGCCGTCGCCGAGGCGGTCACCGTGCCGGTGGTCGCCATCGGCGGTGTGACGGCGGCGGACGTCCGCGCGCTGCGGGCCGCCGGCGCGTACGGGGTGGCGGTGGTCGGCGCGCTCTCCGGAGCCGCCGACCCCGCCCGCGCCACGGCGGAGCTGCTCGGGGCGCTGACGTGTTGAGCGGGGGCCCTTCCTCTACACGAGACGTTGAAAGGGGCCCCTTCCTTGCACCGGATGTGGCGGTGGTGGGGGCGGGACCGGTCGGGCTGGCGATCGCCTGGCGGTGTGCCTCGCGAGGGCTGCGCGTCGTCGTGCACGATCCGGCACCGGGTTCCGGGGCGTCGCACGTGGCCGCCGGGATGCTCGCGCCGGTGGCCGAGGCGTACTTCGGTGAGCACGAGCTGACCGGCCTGCTCACCGCCTCCGCCGCCCGCTGGCCGGCGTTCGCCGCCGAGCTGACCGAGGCGACCGGCGCCGACCTGGGCTACCGCACCGAGGGCACCCTGCTGGTCGGGCTCACCGCCGACGACCTGGCCGAGGCACGGCGGCTGTGGGCGTACCAGCAGGGGCTCGGACTGCCGGTGACGCCGCTGCGCCCCTCGGAGCTGCGGGACCGCGAGCCGGCGCTCGCC
>NZ_JBFAMU010000660.1:0-2315 GCF_040656655.1 Micromonospora sp. NPDC049799 | reverse complement strand
CCGTACGCCGACGTTCCACGGCCGCCGCTGACGCGGGACCGGCGGCGTACGGCCCAGTCGGTCGGCGTAGAAGGCGGGCTCCGCCCCCGGACGCCACGGCAGTGCGGCGCCCAGCTCACCCGCCCGGCCCAGCGGCCCCAGCAGATCGAGGATGCCGCGGTGGTGCTGGGCCGCGAGCACCTCGGTCGGGGCGAGCAGCGCGGCCTGCCCGCCGGCGTCGACCACCTGGAGCATCGCGCGCAGCGCCACCACCGTCTTGCCCGAGCCCACCTCGCCCTGGAGCAGCCGGTGCATCGGGTGCGCGGTGGCCAGGTCCGCAGCGATCTCGACGCCGACGTCGTGCTGGCCGGAGGTCAGCTCGTACGGCAGTCGGGCGTCGAACGCGTCCAGCAGGCCGCCGGATGTCGCGGGCCGGGGACGGGCCGGCCAGGCGGCGGCCCGGTGCTTGCGCTGCACCAGGGTGAGCTGCACGGCGAACGCCTCGTCCCACTTGAGCCGCCGCCGGGCCCGGTAGAGCGCCTCCTTGCTGGTGGGGCGGTGGATCTCGCGCAACGCCCCGGCGATGCCGACCAGGTTGCGGGTGGCCCGCACGGTCGCCGGCAGCGGATCCTCGGGCGGGGTGAACGTGTCCAGGACGACCCGGACGCAGCGGGCGATCACCCAGGTCGGCACCGCCGCCGCGGCCGGGTAGACCGGGATGAGCGCACCGGCGAACTCCTCGATCTCCTCGCTGGCGGCCGCCTCCCCGTCGCCGCCCTCGCCGAGCAGGACGTACTCCGGACCGTTGAGCTGCCGCTTGCCCCGGAACTCGGTGACCTTGCCGGCGAACAGCCCCCACCGGCCGGGCCGCAGCTCCCGCTCGCGCCACGCCTGGTTGCCGAAGAAGGTCAGGGTCAGCGACCCGCCGGAGCCGTCGCCGACGGTCACCTCCAGCAGGTTGCCCCGGCGCTGCCGCATCGGGCGTACGGCGGTGCGCTGCACCTGGGCCAG
Organism: Micromonospora sp. NPDC049799; assembly: GCF_040656655.1. NCBI lineage: Bacteria > Bacillati > Actinomycetota > Actinomycetes > Micromonosporales > Micromonosporaceae > Micromonospora > Micromonospora sp. NPDC049799. The sequence continues at coordinate 1,325 of NZ_JBFAMU010000660.1, read as the reverse complement.
CACGGTCACCTGCTCGCCGACGTCCAGCGAGCGGATGTCGGTGTGCTCGCCGCGCTCGTCGTACCGCCGGGGGAAGTGGTAGATCAGGTCACCGGCCGTGTGCAGGTCGAGGTGGGAGGCGAGGGCCTTCGCCGTCTTCTCACCGACCAGCTTCTTCAACGGCGTGTCGACGGTGGCCGCCTCGGACGTCATTCGACACCTACCAGGAGCGGGTAGTGCGGCTGTCCGCCGGGGTACGCGTGCACCTCGACGAAGGGCCAGCAACGGGTGACATGGTCGCGCACGGCCTCGGTCAGCCCGTCCGGCGCGTCCGCGCCGGCCAGCAGGGTGACCAGCTCCCCGCCGCCGCCGAGCATTCGGTCGACCACGGCGGTGCAGGTGTCGACGAGGTCCGCCCCGATCAGGTGCACCTCGCCCTCGACCAGCGCCAGCACGTCACCCGGTCGGCAGGGACCGGCCACGGTGAGCGCCTCCCGGCTGGCGTGGCACACCTCGGCGTACCGGCAGGCGCCGGCCGCCTCGGCCATCGCGATCACGTCGTCGGAGAAGCGGCGGGCCGGGTCACGGACCGCGAGCGCGGCGAGTGCCTGCACGGGGGAACGGGTCGGCACCACGCTGACCTTCACGCCCAGGCGGTGCGCCTCCTTCGCGGCGGCGCCGGCCACGGCCTGGGTGTTGGGGTCGTTGGGCAGCACGACCACGCGGGCCGCACCGGTGGCCCGGATCGCGTCGAGCAGCTCACCGGTCGACGGGTTGCCCGGCACCACCGTGGCGCCCTCGGCCGCGAACAGCTCGGCGATGCCGGCGCCCGTGGCGACCACCACCGCGGCACGGCCGTCCGGCAGCGCCGGCACCGGCGGCGGGACCTGGTCGGCGAAGCGGGTCACCGAAATCCGGTGCGGCCGGCCGGCCTCCACCCCCGCCTCGATCGCGGCGCCGACGTCGTTGACGTGGACGTGCACGTTCCAGGTGCCGTCGCCCGTGCCCCCGTCGCCGACCACGACCAGCGAGTCGCCCAGCTCGGCGAGGCGGATGCGCAACCGGGCCACGGCCCCCGGCTCGGCGTCGAGCAGGAACTGCACCTCGTACGCGTACTCCTCGGAGCCGGTCTCGCGGGCGGCCGTGACCGGCGGTCGGACCGGGCGCGGGGCGGGCGCCAGGTGCTCCGGGCTCTCCCCCGTCACGACCTCGACCAGCGCGTCGAGCAGTACGCAGAGGCCCTGGCCGCCGGCGTCGACGACGCCGGCGCGGGCCAGCGCGGGCAGCTGCTCCGGGGTGCGGGCCAGGGCTGCCGACGCGGCCCGCGCCGCCGCCCGGACCACCCC
>NZ_JBFAMU010000659.1:0-2316 GCF_040656655.1 Micromonospora sp. NPDC049799 | reverse complement strand
CGGCTCGCCGCCACCGCCGGCCTGCTGGTCACCGTCGTCGCCCTGCTGCTCGCGCCGGCCGGGCCGGCCAGCGCCCACGCCGTGCTGGTGAGCAGCAGCCCGAACTCCTCGGCGGTGGTGCCGGAGGCCCCGTCGGAGGTGGTGCTGACCTTCAGCGAGCCGGTCCGCGAGGTGACCGGGAAGATCCGGGTCATCGCGCCGGACGGCTCCCGCGCCGACCGGGGCGACCCCGGCTTCGACGGCGGGGTGGTGACCATCGGAGTCGACCCCGCCGCCGGGCGCGGCACGTACCTGGTGAGCTACCGGGTGATCTCGGCCGACAGCCACCCGGTCTCCGGGGCGTTCACCTACTCGGTCGGGGCCCCCTCGACGCCGCCCACCGACTCCGGTGACGACAGCCGCGCCGACCCCGTCGTCTCGCACGGGATCAAGGTCGCCAAGTACGTGGGCTACGCCGGCCTGGCGCTGCTGGTCGGGCCGGCGCTGGTGCTCGCCGCGCTGTGGCCGCGCCGGCTGTCCCGCTCGGGCCCGGCCCGGCTGGCCTGGGCGGGCCTCGGGCTGGTGGCGCTCTCCACCCTGGCCACGGTCTGGTTGCAGGTGCCCTACACCAACGGCGGTGGCCCCTTCGACGTCAGCGGGGAGGGCCTCTCCGGCGTGCTCGGCAGCACCTTCGGTGCCACGCACCTGGTCCGCCTGGGCCTGCTGGCCGCGGCGGCGTTCCTGCTCCGGCCGCTGTTCGCCGGGCCGGTCGGCCGCACCGACCTGGTGATCCTCGGTGTTCTCGGTACGGCGGCGCTGCTGACCTGGCCGTTGTCCGGGCACCCGGCGGCGTCGCCCGCGCCGGCCGTCTCCGTCGTCGTCGACGCTGTGCACCTGGGCAGCATGGCCGTCTGGCTGGGCGGCCTGGTGATGCTCGCCGGGTTCCTGCTGCGCCGCGCCGACGAGCGGGAACTGGGGGCGATCCTGCCGATCTGGTCCCGCTGGGCGGCACTGGCCGTCTCCGCGCTGCTGCTCGCCGGCACCGTGCAGGCGCTGATCGAGGTGGGCACCCCGAGCGCCCTCGTCGACACCACGTACGGGCGGTTGCTGCTCGGGAAGATCGGGTTGTTCGTGCTGGTCATCGGGGTGGCCGCGTACTCCCGGGCGCTGGTGCGGCGGCGGACCGCCGCCGCCCGGCCGGTGCCCGTCCGGCGGGCCATCTGGGCGGAGCTGGCGATCACCGCGATCGTGCTCGGCCTGTCGGCGACGCTGGTGCAGACCACCCCGGCGCGGACCGCCGTCACGGACACCACCAGTCGGGAGAGCGGCTACTTCTCCACCACCCTGACCAGCTCGCTCTACTCGCTCCAGGTCGAGATGGACCCGGCCGAGCGGGGCAACAACACCGTGCACTTCTACGCGTACACCCTCGACAACCGGCCCCAGCCGGTGGTCGAGTGGCGGGCCACGGCGGCCCTGCCGTCGGCCGGCATCGAGCCGATCGAGGTGCCGCTGCTGCCGCTGACCGACAACCACGCCACCGGCGAGATCAGCCTGCCGGCGTCGGGGGACTGGCAGCTGCGCGTGACCGTCCGTACGTCCGACATCGACCAGGCCACGGTGACCGCCACCGTGCCCGTCCGGTAAGCAGAAGGGCTCTCATCCCGATGATCCGTCTCCGGCGTTCCGCAACCGCCGCCGCTCTCGCCCTCGGGGCCGTCACCGTCGCCGTCCTCGGCGTCGCGTCGCCCGCCTCGGCACACGTCACGGTCAACCCGCAGGAGGCGACCCAGGGCAGCTACGGCCGGTTCGCGTTCCGGGTGCCCAACGAGAGCGACACGGCCTCCACCGTCAAGGTGGAGGTGGTGCTGCCGGAGAACGCCCCGGTCGGGTCGGTGTCGACGATGCCGGTGCCGGGCTGGACCGTGGCGGTGGAGAAGCGCAAGCTCGCCCAGCCGGTCGACGTGCACGGCAGCCAGCTCACCGAGGCGGTGGCGAAGCTGACCTGGACGGCCGCGGCGGACGCCGGGGTGAAGCCGGGGCAGTTCCAGGAGTTCCCCGTGTCTCTCGGTCCCCTGCCGGAGGTCGAGCGGATGGTGTTCAAGACGCTCCAGACGTACTCCGACGGCAACGTGCAGCGCTGGATCGAGGAGCCGGTGGCCGGTGCCGAGGAGCCGGAGAGCCCGGCGCCGGTGCTCACCCTGACCGCCGCCGGGCCGTCCGGCGCGCCGACGCCGGGATTGGTGAGCAACGACCGAAGAGAGTGTTCATCGGTGACGACCAGAGGAGGAAGGCGATGACCCCGACCCTCACGCCGCCGCCCGAGACGGTGAGCCC
>NZ_JBFAMU010000658.1:0-2325 GCF_040656655.1 Micromonospora sp. NPDC049799 | reverse complement strand
GGGTGGGGGGGGGGGGTGTCGGTGGGGGTGGGGGCGGGGGGGCCGGGGGGGGGGTTGGTGGGGGGGTCGGGGGGGTGGGGGGGGGCGGCGGGGGGGTTTTGGGGGGGGTTTACGGCGGGCGGGGGCCCCCGCGCCACCGGTGCCCTCGGCCGCGACCGCGGCCCGGGCCAGCTCGACGATCGCCGCGAAGGCGGCGGCGTCGTTGACGGCCATGTCGGCCAGGATCTTGCGGTCGACCTCGATACCGGCCAGGCGCAGGCCCTGGATCAGCCGGTTGTAGGTCATCCCGTTGGCCCGGGCGCCCGCGTTGATCCGCTGGATCCACAGCTGCCGGAAGTCGCCCTTGCGGTCACGACGGTCCCGGTACGCGTACTGCATCGAGTGCAGCACCTGCTCCTTGGCCTTGCGGTACAGGCGGGAGCGCTGACCGCGGTAGCCGCTCGCGGTCTCCAGCAGGGTACGACGCTTCTTCTGGGCGTTCACAGCCCGCTTGACGCGTGCCATCTCAACTCCTTCTTACGTAAAGGTGGCGCGCGTCAGCGGCCGAGCAGCTTCTTGATGCGCTTGACGTCGGCCTTGGCCAGCACGACCGTGCCGGTCAGGCGCCGGGTCTGGGTGGAGGGCTTCTTCTCCAGGTTGTGGCGAAGCCCGGCCTGCTGGGCAACGATCTTGCCCTTGCCGGTCACCTTGACCCGCTTGCCCATACCCGTGTGCGACTTCATCTTCGGCATGTGGAACGTCTCTCCCCTGTTACTCGCCGCCGGTGCCGGCGACGGTGCCGGTGTCACCGGCTGCTGCGGTCTCGCCGGCTGCCGCGGTCTCCCCGGCTTCCGGAGCGGCGGACTCGTCCGCGGTCCGGTCACGGGGTCCACCGCGGGACGCCGTCGCGGCGACCGCGGAGGCCTTGACGGCCCGGTGCGGCGCGAGAACCATGATCATGTTCCGGCCGTCCTGCTTCGGAGCGGCCTCGACGTATCCCAGCTCCGTGATCTCCGACTCGAGCCGGCGCAGGAGCCGGTAGCCCAGCTCCGGGCGGCTCTGCTCGCGACCGCGGAACATGATCGTCACCTTGACCTTGTCCCCGGCCTTGAGGAACCGCACCACGTGACCCTTCTTGGTCTCGTAGTCGTGCGGGTCGATCTTGGGCCGGAGCTTCATCTCCTTGATGACGGTCTGCTGCTGGTTACGCCGCGCTTCGCGCGCCTTCAGTGCGCTCTCGTACTTGAACTTGCCGAAGTCCATGAGCTTGCACACCGGCGGGCGCGCCATCGGCGCAACCTCGACCAGGTCCAGGTCGACGTCCGCGGCCAGCTGCAGGGCGCGCTCCAGCGGGACGATGCCCACCTGCTCACCCTCAGGGCCGACCAGTCGGACCTCACGTGCCCGGATCTGCTCGTTCACGCGTGGTTCGACGCTGATGGGGCCTCCTCGAGTCGGATCTGCTGCGTGGCCGACCCCGCGGTCCCCGGATGGGAACCGACCCGGAAAGCAGAGGGCCCCGGCGTATGCCAGGGCCCGCTCGACCGGTCGGCACGATCACATGATCGCGCATCCGGGACCGGGACGTGCCCGGAACCGGTGACCGGACCCGGCCACCGTGGCGGCGACTCGGGTGGGAGCGGGAGCTCCTCTTTCATGGCTGTCTGCTCGCGTGCGGAGACAGCCTGGTCGACTCAGTAACACTACACCCTCGTCCTCGGCCGTCCCACACCGGGCACGGTGGGCGCGTCCCGGCGCACGGTCAGCGGCCGGTGGCACCCTCGGCGAGGCGGGCCTGGTGGGCCTGGTGCAGCCGGCGCAACGCGCGCACCCCGTCGACCGCCAGCTCCTTGTCGGCGGCCTGGAGGGCCACCATCGGCAGCAGGTCGTCGTCGTGCAGCTCCAGGCTCGCCCAGGGCGCGCCCCGGTCGAAGCGGACGCTCCGGACGACCTCCCAGGGCAGGTCGTACGATCCGACGACGTTGCGCACCCGCACGCCACGCGCGTCGGCCTCGACCCGGGGGCGGGTGAAGAGCAGGAAGCCCAGGGCGCCGAAGACGCCGAGACCGATCATGGCGAACTGGTCGCCGCGCTGGAAGGTGCCGTAGCCGTCACCCGTGGCGCCGCTCAGCGAGGTGGCCACCAGGCTGAACACCACCACCAACGCGATCGCGGCGGCCCAGCAGACCACCCGGATCCGACGGGGACGGAGGCGGACCGACTCGGTTTCACTCACCCCACCAGTCTGCCACGCGCTGATCGCCCCGCCGGCCGCGCTGGCCGGGGAGGGCGGCGCGAACTTCCTCATCGTCGCCTCCGACGCCCCGTTGCCGCTGCCGGCGATCC
>NZ_JBFAMU010000657.1:0-2332 GCF_040656655.1 Micromonospora sp. NPDC049799 | reverse complement strand
CGACGCTGGCACGAAGGTCATCGTCGGCGGTTCGTTCACCAAGGCCCAGGACCGTGGCGCGTCGACCGTCGAGGTCACCCGGAGGGCGCCGTCCGCGTCGCCCACGACACCACCGCCGTCGCCGCCTCCGTGGCCAGCCCGGCACCCCACACCGCCGGGTCGAGCCGGTAGAACAGGTTCAGCACCTCGACCTCGTCCCACCGCACCACCTTCACCCCGCAGAACCCCACCGCCGCCCGCTCCGGATCGCGGCGCGGGCGCACCGTCCAGTACCCGAAGCCGTACGCCCGCCAGTGCGCGTCCCACGCGCGGTACCGGTCCTCGGCCTCGGCCACGTCGGTCAGCAGGTCCGACGGGTTGTGCGCGCAGGCCCGCCGGTCGGTGTGCAGGGCGTGGATCCGCGCGACGTCGGCGGGCGTCGGGCGGCGCAGCGACAGTCGTGCCGTGACCATCTCCTCAGCGGGCGGGGCCGTCATGCCGACGATTCTCCGGCCAGGGGCGACGCCGCGAGGGGTGACCTGCCCGACACCGTTGGCATTGCAGTCGTATCGCCAACCGGGTAGCCTCGGATGCAATGCACATGCATTGCAAAGGAAGAGGCATCCCATGCAGATCATCCCCCTGTCCGACATCACCGCCGACCTGCGCGACCTCGTCGGCGGCAAGGCAGCCGGCCTGGGGGACCTCATCCGACACGGCGAGCGCGTCCCGCCCGGCTTCTGCATCACCACCGCGACCGACCTCGACACCCTCCCCGAGGCCGAGATCATCGACGCCTACCAGCGCCTCGGCGGCGGCCCGGTGGCCGTACGCTCCAGCGCCACCGCCGAGGACCTGCCCGACGCCAGCTTCGCCGGCCAGCAGGACACCCTCCTCGACGTCACCGGCGCCGCCGACCTCCTCGCCGCCATCCGCGCCTGCGGACAATCCCTGCACGGCCCCCGCGCCACCGCCTACCGCGACGCCCACCACATCGACCACGACACGGTCCGCATGGCCGTCGTCGTGCAACAGATGATCGCCCCGGCCGTCTCCGGAGTGCTGTTCACCGCGAACCCGCTGACCGGCTGCCGTACCCAGATGATGGTCGACGCCGCCCCGGGACCCGGCACCGCCGTGGTGGACGGCGCCACCGCCGTCGACCACTACGTCCTCGACGGATCCGACCAGCCCGCCAGGGGAGTCCTCAGCCCGGCGCACCTGGCCGACCTGCAGGCCGCGGGCGTCCGCATCCAGCGGCACGCCGGCGGCCCCCAGGACATCGAGTGGGCCATCGACGAGCAGGACACCCTCTGGGTGCTCCAGTCCCGGCCCATCACCACCCTGTTCCCCCTGCCACCGGCCACCGACAAGCCCCAACCCCGCGTCTACCTCGAGTTCGGGCACGTCCAGGGCATGCTCCAACCCGTCACCCCGATGGGCATGTCCACCCTCAGGGAACTGATCGCCGCCATGCTCGCCCCGCTCGGCCTCAAGGTCGAGATCGTCGACATCGGCGGCCGCCTCTACGGTGACCTGACCGACCTCGCCCGCGACCGGTCCGCCCGCAAGCGCCTGGTCAAGCTCATGGCCGTCGACTTCGGCCCGCGGGCCCAGGCCGCCATGGAACACATCCTGGCCGACCCCCGCTTCGCCCCGCTCGAGCGCGGCGCCACCCGCGCCCGCACGGCGAACCCCGACGCCCTGCGTACGGCCGCCCGCGCAGTCACCGGAATCCTGCGTACCCTCGCCCGGCCCGACGCCGCCCGGACCCGCCTGTTCCACGCCGTCGACCGGATGCGGCTCGCCTCGACCGCACCCGACGAGCCGACCACCACCGCCGACCGGCTGCGCCTGGTCCAGACGCAGGACGCGACGGACAGCCACGACGAGATCACCTGGCCCGTCGTCGCCGGCATCCTGGCCGCGTCCGTGCCGTCACATCTCCTGAAGGGCCTCGTCGCACCGGACGAGATCCAGCGGGTCCTCGGCGGCATGCCCCACAACGTGACCATCGAGATGGACCTCGCGCTGTGGCGCATCGCCGAACGCGCCACCGAGCACCGCCGCCTGCTGCTGGACACACCCCCGCACCGGCTGGCGCTCCTGCACCGCCAGGGGAGGCTCCCCAACATCGGGCTCGCCGCGTTCCTCGACAGCTACGGCCACCGCGGCGTCGCCGAAGTCGACCTCGGCGTACCGCGCTGGGAGGAGGACCCGACACCGATCTTCGCGATGCTCGCCAACTACCTCCGGCTCACCGACGCCGACCAGGCCCCCGACCGACGCTTCGCCCGCGCCGCCGCCACCGCCGAGGCCACCCTCGACGGCATCGCCACCCGCGCCCGCCGCC